>DASSOW010000484.1:0-7068 GCA_035700175.1 Gemmatimonadales bacterium
GCCTTCGCCCAGCTTGGGGTCCACGAAGAAGACCAGGAAGCCGGTGAAGAAGACGCGGATGGCATTGATGACGATGGCCACGGGAATAGCGAGCAGCAGCAGGAGGATGCGGGCAACCGGCGTGCGCAGCCAGAGGCCGCCCACCAGGAGGCCGAGCGACAGCAGCGCGGTGAGCGACCGGAGCCCGCTGCACGCCTCGGTGACGAAGAGCTGGTGCCCCGGAAGGTTGATCACGTTGCCCGCGAGCACCACCGGAATGTCCCGCGCCCGAAGCAGTGCTGCGCCCATCCTGGACGCCTGGAACTGGAGTGGCAGGGCCAGTGTGTTGGTAATGAGCGCCGGCCACGGAATCGAGAGGAACAGCAGGGTGGCCGGAAGCCACCAGTGCAGCAGCTGGCGCCAGCCCCACAGGAACACCACCAGTGCCGCGAGCGCCATGAGCATGGAGACGCGCATGGTGAACACTTCGGCCGCGAGTCCGGAGAGGTAACGCAGCAGCACGGCCGCAGCGAGGCCCAGCACGCCCCAGATCACCTGCGGCCGGCGATCGGCCCGCAGGCCCCGGCGCCAGCCGAGCCATAGGGCCAGCGGCGCGAGCAGGAGGCCGTGGCCGGCCTCGGGGTTGGTCCACCAGTCGTGGACCATCAGCTGGGCAGGCTTGGCAAAGAGCAGCGCGAACGCCGCCGCCGCCACGACGACTGGCAGTGCCAGCGTCGGGCGGCGGGCGATGCTCACCAGCGAAGGCATCGGCTTGGCGGTGGCCGTCATTGCCTACCAGCCGCCCCGGCGAAAGAGCATGACCGGGATGGTCTGGAGCATGATCTTGAGGTCCTCCAGGATGCCTTGACGCTCGATGTACTTGAGGTCATAGCTGACCTTGGTCTTCACGTCCTCGATGCAGCGGTCATAGTGGTGATTGATCTGCGCCAGGCCGGTAATGCCGGGCTTGGCTCGCTGCCGCAGGGGATATTCGCCGATGTGCTCCCGCAGCTGCGCAAAGATGGTAGGCCGCTCCGGCCGTGGCCCGACGATGTTCATTTCGCCGCGCAGCACGTTGTACAGCTGCGGCAACTCGTCCAGCCGGTACTGGCGCAGGTAGCGCCCGACCCAGGTGACCCGAGGATCGTTGTGCTGGGCCCAGACGGCGCCGGAGCCCGACTCTGCGTTGACGGTCATCGTACGGAACTTGTAGATCTGGAACGGCTTCCCGCCGATATCCTGGCGACGCCGGTGATTGGCGTCGTCGAGGCCCGGGTTGCGGCGGTCAAGCCCGACCCGGGTCTGGGTGTAGAGGACCGGCCCGCGCGAAGTGAGCCGGATCAGCAGCGCCACCAGCAGCATGACCGGGAGCGCAACAATGAGTCCAAGCAGGGCAAGGATGAAGTTCAGCACCCGGCGCAGGCGTTCGCCGGCGCTCGGCGTATAGGTAGCAGCCGGCACGGCAACAGCCGGTACCGGAAGAGTGTCCGTGGCCTTCGTCGCGACGCCGGCAGATACGCGGCGGCGCGTGGAAGGAATTTCGCGAAGTCCCGGCATGGCAATACCCATGTCGTGTTCGACCCTCTGATTAGAAGATTCGGGTTGCAAAGTAGATTCCGGTAAAGAGCCCCGTAAGCAGGCCAACCGTTTGCAACACGCCGCGCCAGCCTCCTGGCTTCTCGCCAACCACGAACTGGTCGCCGCCGTGGATGTTCAGCTGGTCAAGCGACGTGCCTGCAGCCAGGGCGGTCGACATTCGATCCCTGGCCACGATGACCGAGTCCCCGCGCCGGATTTCCACTTTCTGCAGGCTGGCCTGGTTGGACGGCCCACCGGCGACCATCACCACCTGCGACGCCGGGATGTCGGCGGGCACATTGAAGAAGCCCGGGCGATTCACGGCGCCGGTGACGGCCACACGCACGAGCGCCACGGCGTCAACCTGCGGGTTACGCACATATTCGGCAATCTTCCTGGCCATGAAGTCCTGCAGCTCCGAGCGGAGCAGGCCATGAAGCGAAAACTCGGGGATGTTCGGGAGCTTGAGCACCTGCCCCGTGCGCACCGTGAAGGTGTCGGTCAGGGTGCTTTCTTCCACGACCGTGAGCGCGATCAGGTCACCGGCGTTGAAGTCTCCCCGCTCGAGCCGGGACTGGATGGCGGCGCGCTGGTCACCCGAGGCCCCCTGGAGCATGCTCTGCAACTCGGCACGCGTCGCCATGGCGCGGGCGCCGGGTTCCGCCTGGGCGGAGTCCTGCGCGGCCAGTTGCGACGGCAGGAGCGCGACAACCAGAGCAGTGATCAGGCAGGGAATCGTCAGGCGCATGGGTGTCCGTATCCCGTGAAAGAGAAATCAGCATCCCGCATGGGCAGCCCGTCAAAGCTAATGAACTGCCGGCGGGGACCCGTGAGCGATCTCACGGTGCGCGACGCCGCGTGTTGGCCCAGTCAGCACGGCTCCGGGTCGGGATCGGGCCTGATGACCGGATCCTCGAGGTCCCGGCGCGCAAGCAAGGCGTCAAGCGCTTCGCCCAGCCCGAAACCCGCCAGCCGGTGGGCAAAACGTGACAGCTCCTCGTCCAGCTTCTCCTCATCGGGCGAAGACTGGTCCGGGGCCGCTGGCCCGTTAGCCGATTGTGTTGCTGCAGGATCCTGATGGCTCATGCCTTGGCTGTCTCCCCTGGGCCACCTGCAAAGGGGTGGCCCCGCTGAACGTACTTCAAGGATGACGCCGGGATGATTGGGGATGCGTCCCAGTGCAACACCGGCAAGGGAAGTGTCGCTAACACCTTGCCCGGCAACCACTTTGGGTTCAGCGCCACGGGGTCATGGCGCACGGAACAACCCGCCACGGCGTTGACTCCGGGCCACACCTGAAGCATTCTTACCCCACCGTCATCCAAGCCAGACTGGGAGCGTGGCGCGCCAACTGTTGCGCGGCTCCCGCTATGTGGGGAGCCCCCGCTGGCGTCCATAATGTCAAGCTGTTGTCTCACAATAACTTAAGACAAGACTTCAAACCCGCACGAGTCCTGCGGTAAAGGAACCGCCGTTTCTGCCTTCGCGGCAGAGCAGTGGAGTCCGGACCGCCCACTTCGTATCTGCCCCACGAGGAACCATGGCCCGACGTGAGCCCGCCGAGGTGCTGCCGCTGGTGCTTATTGCCAACGACCAGGAATGGTCGGCGCGCTCACTGGAAAGCATTCTCGCCCCCAACGGCTACGCCGTTACTCGGGCGCATACGGGCCGCCAGGCCATGGACCGTGCCCGTCAGGAATCGCCCGACCTCATCATCCTCGATGCGCAGATGCCGGACATGCATGGCTTCGATGTCTGCCGCATGCTGCGAGATGATCCGCGTTTCGGACCCAGCACGCCCATCCTGATCACGACGGCCGGCCCATCCGGTCGGGCCCAGCGGCTAGAGGCCTACCGGGCCGGCGCGTGGGAATTTCTGGGCCAGCCGGTGGATGGGGAGGCACTGCTGCTCAAGATGCGCACCTTCATCCAGGCCAAGGTCGCCACCGACGCACTTCGGGACGAGTCCCTGCTCGACAGCGCTTCTGGTTTTTACAACATGCGGGGCCTGGCGCGGCGCGCACGCGAAATCGGCTCCGAGGCACAGCGGCGGCATTACCCGCTCGCGGCGGTAGTTTTTGCCTCGGACTCGGATCTTCCCGACGCTCTCTCGGATGATGACGAAGAAGTGCTGGCCGAGCATGTGGGCCAGGTCTTTCGCCAGGCGGGCCGGGTCTCCGATGCCGTCGGCCGCCTCGGCGCCAACGAGTTCGGTGTCATCGCGCCCGCCACCGGCCCCGACGCCGTGGTGCAGATGGTCAACCGGCT
The DNA here is from genome assembly GCA_035700175.1 of Gemmatimonadales bacterium. Taxonomy (GTDB): domain Bacteria; phylum Gemmatimonadota; class Gemmatimonadetes; order Gemmatimonadales; family GWC2-71-9; genus CAMLHP01. The sequence continues at coordinate 3,826 of DASSOW010000484.1, forward strand.
CGGCGGCTCCTTTGACGGCACCTCCGTTCAACTCGGTGGCGCCCCGCGCCGGCTTCGCCTGCAGGCGGGCTATTGCGCCGTGGAAGATTTCGCCAAGTCCGATGCCGATGCCGTCGAACTCCTCCTCCGTGCCACCACGGCGCTTCGCGACCTCCGCGATGAAGGCGGCTCGGAGCGGGCCCGGGGGTATGTAGGGGAGAACTAGTCGCAGGTCGCAGGTCGCAGGTCGCAAGTCGCAGGTCGCGAGATCCGCGTACGAAAGGAGCCCTTCGGTATATCCCGAGGGGCTCCTTGTTTGCGACCTGCGACTTGCGACCTGCGACTTGTGACTTGTGACTTGCGACCTATTACGACGCGCCTTCCAGCTGCGCTGGTTCCTCGTCCGCCGTGTACCCATACACATACCGGTAATACTTGTAGGCATTGTCCGAGGTATTCACGCTGTTGAGCACCGCGCCCAGCAGGCGAATGGGCAGCCGGTCCATCAGCTTGAGCTGGTTCTCGGCCATCTCGCGTTCGGTCTCCCCCGAGCGCAGCACCAGCAGCATATTGCCGGTGGCGGTGCCGAGCACGAACGGATCGATGCCGGCGCCGAGCGGCGGGCTGTCGACGATAATCACGTTGAAGCGACTCTTCAGCGCCGCCATCATGTCGCGCATCGCGGCCGATCCCAGCAGTTCGGGGCCATGGTGATGGCGGGTGCCGCAGGCGATGACCGAAAGATTCTGGTGCGTGGTCGGGCGCAGCACGTTGTCCAGGCCGGCCTGGCCGGAAAGATGGTCCAGCAAGCCGGGACGCCGGTCAATGCTGAACATCCGGTGGAGCTCGCCGCGACGGATGTCGCCGTCGATGAGGAGCGTGCGATAGCCCGCTTCTGCAAAGGAGAGCGCCAGGTTGGAAGACACCAGCGACTTGCCGTCGCCGGGGCTGGGGCTCGACACGGTGAGCATCACCGGCCCGGCCGCACCATAGGCATGCGCAATGTTCATCCGGATGGTGCGGAATGCCTCAACCACCTGTGCCGCTTCCTCCGGTGACTGTTCGCCGCGCACCTGCCGGATGGCGGGCACGGCGCCCAGGATGCTGAGGCCCAGCTCGCGTGTTACCTGCTCCGGATAGCGGAAGCGCTTGTCCAGGCGATCGAGCAATACGGCGAGTCCGAGGGCCAGGCCGAGGCTGATGGCAAAGGCCGCGAGCACCAGCATGATGGCGCTGTTGCTCGAGGGGCGCTGCGGCGGCACCGCTGGATCGAGCACCTGCACGTCCGGCGTTGAGCTGGCCTCCATCAGCCGGGCATTCTGGTACTGGAGCTGGATGTTGGCGAACATCTGCGCCAGGATGTCACGATCGCGGGTGAGCTGCTGTTCCGTGATCATCCGGCCCGGAATCTGGCGAATTTCGGCGCTGGCCTGGTTGATCTGGCTCGAGAGCGCCATCTCCTGCGCCTTGAGGGCGTTGGACAGCGCATTGATATAGGTGGGGACTACCTGCTGCCGCAGGGTATCCACCTTGGCCTGCGCCTGCTGCACGTTGGGCGACTGCGGTGTATAGCGGAAGTTGAGTGCTTCCAGCTCCTGCTCGGCCGTGCCGAGGGCCGCCAGCGATCGATTGAGTTCCGGCGCCTTCAGCACCGACGGAATCGTCTGGAGTTCATCGGTAATCTTTTGCCCACTGCGCGCCTTCTGCAGGGCATCGGCCAGCCGCTGCTGGTCATTCTTGATCTGGTCCAGCTCGACCCGCTTCTGGAAATAGTCGGTCATCACCGTGTTCTGGGTGATGCCGGTGGCGGGTGAGACCGCGGTCCCTTCGCTCGGCTTTGTGATGGTAGCGGCCTTGTAGCTCTCCAGCCGGCCGTCGGCTTCCTTCAGCTGCTGTCCTACGGTGGCGAGCTGCTCCTCGAGGGACTTGGCCTGAGCGGTGATCTCCTTGTTTTTCAGGTCTCCCGCCACCTTGACGAACTGGGTGTCCACCAGGTTCAGCGTCCGCGTGAGCCGAGCCGGGTCATTGCCCGAGAGACTGATCCGGAGGAAGCTGCCGTCCTGGGCGAGGTTGGACACCAGGTTCATGGCCAGCGCCTTCGACGCATCACGCGGCGTAACCAGCGCAAATTCGATCTTCCGGTCCCGGCCGAGGAGCCGTGTTGACGGCTGCCAGTGCATGCCGATCTTGGCACCGATCGGCTGGCCCGCGCGCCCGGTCTCGAGGGTGATCCCCGCCTTGTCCTTGAGCACGTAAGTGGAGCCGTCGGCACTCATCTGCAGTACATACTCGCCTGGCCGCCACGGCCACTGACCTTCAAAGCCCTTGAAGAGCGTGGTGTCGTCCACGCTCTTGGGTTCCAGGTACAGCTTTTCCTTCACCACCACGGTATCGAGCACCACATTGGTGGTCAGCAGTTCGACCCAGTTCTGGCCCTCGACAATACCCTTGCCCTGGTTGGGATCACGCTGGTTTTCGGCGCTGCGAATCCAGATGGTGGACGTGACGTTGTAGACCGGCTGGATGAAATGGGTGGCGACTATCCCGATGCCGGTGCCGGCCAGGACAATGATGACGATCAGCCAGCGGAAGCGCCGGATGGCGGAAAAGATCCGGCCAATCGACAGCCCCCCGCCCGAGGCCGGCTCAGCCAGCGCACCGGCAGGATCATAGGGGGCCGGGGGCGCCGCTGGCTGCTGATGAACCAGTGCCTCGTTCGAGCCCGGCGGAAGCATGTTGCCAGCCATAGTTGCAAGACTCCACGGTAACCTGGGTGCTGCCCCGCCCGATTAGCCGGGCAGCGACGCCGATTCCCCACGCAAAGTGAATACCGCGACCCGGCTTCCGGCAAGGCGTTGCGGTAATGCCGTCTGTCGTGGACTTAGGTTTGCAGGGGTGATGCACCCGGAAGGCGACTTGGTCGCCAACCCATCCCGGCCGTTGCGTAGAAGCTACATAAGTGCGATGTTGACGCAACATGGTCGTGTGGCACTCACGGGACAGTTTCGTTGGCCTGGTTCCATTGGTTGTGGTTTCCATGAGACTCCTGACGCAGGGAGTCCGCTCGAGGAGAAGACCATGAGTAGCTCGCTGGCTTACAGTGCTCCGCAGGCCGACGGCGGCAACGCGTCGGATCCGGCGCGCGACCCGCTCTCGATCCCGCCCGAGGTCAAGGCGAGCATCCGGGTGCTGGTGGTAGATGATGAGCGCACGCTCCGGGAGAGCTGCGCCAGCGTGCTGCAGATGGATGGCTTTAACGTTACG
>DASSOW010000485.1:0-6152 GCA_035700175.1 Gemmatimonadales bacterium
GGCCCTCAGCCTGGAGACGGTCGGCCAGACCCAGCGCCAGCGGCACCTCGGGGCCAATGATCGTGAGGGCGATGCCGTACATGTCGGCGGCATCGACGAGGCGATCCAGGTCATCTGCGGCAATCGGAATATTTTCGGCGACACCTGCGGTTCCGGGGTTGCCGGGCGCACAGTAGAGCGATGCATCGGGGAGTTCGCGGCGGACCGCCCAGCAGAGTGCGTGCTCGCGGCCGCCGCTTCCGACTACCAGTATCCTCACGCGCCTGACTTGCCCTTGAACGCGTCGGCGGCCGCCGAGGCCACCTTGCGTGCCGCGGTAGCCACATCGCGCGCGAGCTCACGGGCTTCGTTGCCGTAATAGTTCTTTGCGGCGGCGAAGTCATCGCGGATGGGGCGCTGGCGGGCTTCGTCGCCTCGCCGGGTGTATTCGCCGCGCAGGATGCGATCGTATTCGCCGGCCGCAACCCAGCGCTGCAGCTCGGCGGCGCGCACGGTGTGCATCGGGTGCGTGAGGGCCAGGGTGTTCAGCAGCTTGTACACCACGTCGAGACCCTCGTTGGTGTAGGCGTACTCATTGGCCTGCGCCATGAAGGCCTCGATGTTCATCTGCGCGGTGAATTCCTCGCCCCGGCCGCCCGCCGCCATCTTCATGTCGAGCCCCTGCGCAATCGTCACATCCTGGATGCCAAGGAGGCCGGCGCGGTCGGCGGAGAGCTCCGACTTGCGGGACCATTCGAGAAAGGCGAGCCGCACCGGGAGCACCGCGATCGCGGCGATCATCGGCAGGGCGCCCAGGCTCACCAGCGCCAGGATGGCGGCGATGGTGGTGTAGAGCGCATGACCACTCATCACGTGGCCCAGTTCGTGGGCCAGCAGCGTGCGAATCTCGTCATCGTCCAGGATCTCCAGCGCGGCGCTGTGGACCACAATGAACGGATCGTCCACACCGTAAGCGCCGGCATTGAAGAACGGGGTCTGGGAGACGTACAGCTCGGGCACCTTGGGCCAGTCGAACGTGGTGCACATCTCCACGTGTCGCATCCACAGCTGGGGAAACTGGCTGGGTCCAACGCGCACGGCGTTGCCCTGGAACAGCAGGCGGATGCCGCGCTCGCCGCCCAGGATGGCGAGCACCTTCCGGATGACTTCATCCACCCCGGGCACGGCGCGCAGGGCCTGCAGTGCTGCCCGGTCGGCGGCATGCTCCCAGCTGACGGCCGCAATCTCGGGGAAGGTGCGGCGGGAACGGGGGGAGGGAACGGAGGTCATGGAAACTCCTTGAGGCGTCGTAAGTCGTAAGTCATGTGTCGTGGGGTCATACGACTTACGACTTACGACCTACGACTGGCATTGTTTCACCCTGCACCCTCAGGCGCCCAGCGCCTGCTCCAGGTCCGCAATCAGGTCCTGGGTGTCCTCGATGCCGCAGGAGAGGCGGATGAGGCTGTCGGTAAGCCCCATGGCCTCGCGCATGGCACGGGGCACGGACGCATGGGTCATGGATGCCGGATGGCCTATCAGGCTCTCCACCCCGCCCAGCGACTCGGCCAGGGCAAAAATCCGGGTTGATTCCACGAACTTCCGGGCGCGCTGCTCGTCTCCCAGGTCAAACGACAGCATACCGCCAAAGCCCTCCATCTGGCGCCTGGCGAGATCGTGCTGCGGATGGCTGGGCAGGCCCGGATAGTAGAGCTTCTTCACCGACTTCTGACCGGAGAGCCACTCGGCGATGGCGCGGCCGTTGGCGTCATGCTGCCGCATCCGGAGCGGCAGTGTCTTCACGCCGCGCAGGGCCAGCCAGCAATCCATCGGCCCCGGTACGCCGCCAGCCGAGTTCTGTAGGAAGCCCAGCCGTTCGGCCAGGTCGTCGCGCGAGGTCACCAGCATCCCGCCCACCATATCGCTGTGGCCGTTGAGATACTTGGTGGTGGAATGGAGCACGACGTCGGCGCCGTGCGAGAGTGGCTGCTGGAAGAACGGCGTCGCGAAAGTGTTGTCCACGACGTAGATGAGCCCATGCGCCTTGGCCAGGTCGCCCACCGCGGCGAGGTCGGCCAGGTTCATCATCGGGTTGGTGGGCGTCTCGCAGTAAATGACCTTGGTGGCCTTGGTGAGCGCCTGCTCCACGTTCCGGATGTCACGCATGTCCACGAAGGTGAACTCCAGCCCGAGCCGGCTGTACACCTGCTGCATGAGCCGGTGGGAGCCGCCGTAGACGTTCTCCCCCGAGACCACGTGGTCGCCCTTGGAGAGCATCTTGAGCACGGCGTCGAGCGATGCGAGCCCCGAGGCAAACGCGAAACCGTATGTCCCGCCTTCCAGGCTGGCCACGCAGCGTTCCCAGGCCTCGCGGGTGGGATTCTGGGTCCGGGCGTACTCGTAGCCCTTGTTCTTGCCGAGGCCTGCCTGGACGTAGGTGGACGTCTGGTAGATGGGCGTCATCACGGCGCCCGTGCTGGGGTCGGGGGCCTGCCCCGCATGCACTGCGCGGGTGGCGAAGGCGAAATCGGTGTCGTGCTCTTTGATGCGTGTCATGGCACCATCGGTGAGAGGGCGAATGATGGGTCAAGCGTAAGCCCGGCAACCGGATGCGGCAAGCGCCGTTGCTGCCGGCGGCCCGACCGGATACCTTGGCACCTGTGACCGAACCCGATTCCGCCGGCATATCATCAACGCCTCGCTGCCTCATCGTGGATGACGATGAGCAGGTCCGTCATGCCATGGCCAAGGCGGTCGAGAGCCAGGGTCTCACGTGCGCGCAGGCGGGCAACGGCGAAGAAGCGCTGGCCGTGCTCGAGCGAGTCGGTGAGGTCCCGCTCTGCATCACCGACATCTTCATGCCCGGCATGGACGGCGTCGCCTTTCTGCGCCAGGTACGTGCGCGGTACCCCGACATGGCCGTGATCATGCTGACCGGCGTGTCGGAGGTGACCACCGCGGTCGAGTGCCTCCAGCTGGGCGCGCTCGACTACCTCTCCAAGCCGGTCATGCTGGACGAAATGAAGGCGCGGGTCGCCAACGCCCTGGAGAAGCGCTCGCTGGTGCTGCAGAACCGGATGTACCAGCAGACCCTCGAATCGCGCGTGCGGGAGCTGGACCGGCGCAACCGGCAGTCGCTCCTCAACGGCGTGGAAATGCTGGTCTTTGCGCTCGAAGCCAAGGATGCCTACACCAGCGGTCACTCGCTGCGGGTCAAGGAGTTCACTGTCAAGACGGCGGTGCAGCTGGGCTTTACCGGCGACGCGCTGGCCGAGGTGGACCTGGGCAGCCGGCTGCATGATATCGGCAAGATCGGCATCCGGGAGACGGTGCTCCACAAGCCCGGGCCGCTTACACCCGACGAGTTCGAGCACGTGAAGCTGCACACCATGCTGGGCGAGCGGATTCTCCAGCCCTTTCTCTCGGCGCAGCCCAGGGTGCTGCGCATCGTGCGTTCCCACCATGAACGCGTCGATGGAACCGGTTTCCCGGACGGGTTGCGCGGCGACCAGATTCCAATGGAAGCTCGCATTGTGGCAGTGGCCGATGCCTATGACGCCATGACCACGAATCGGGCCTATCGCGCGTCGCGCACGCCGGGCGCCGCGGTCGAGGAACTTCGCCGGGCTGCTGGTGCCCACTTTGATGCGGAAGTGGTCGAAGCCTTCGTCCGGGCGCATCCCGAGCTCCTGCGACATCCTATCCGCGCCTGACTCTCCTCCAAGCGACACCATGTCCGACACCTTGATGATCAGCGTCTCCGGCATGCGGGGACACGTGGGATCCGACCTGACACCCGAGCTCGTTGCACGTCACGCCGCGGCGCTGGGTGCGTGGGCGGTCGCGGCCGGCCGCCCGGCCGTGGTCCTGGGCCGTGATTCCCGGACCAGCGGCGTGATGTTCAGCCATGCCGCCACCGCCGGCCTGATGAGTGTCGGCGCCACCGTGATCGATGTCGGGATGGTGCCGACGCCCACCGTCCAGATGGCCGTGGAACACCACCGGGCCGGTGCCGGGCTGATCCTCACTGCGAGCCACAACCCGATCGAGTGGAACGCGCTGAAGTTTGTCGGACCCGATGGAATCTTCCTTGACGCCGAGGCAGGAGCCGCCGTGCGGGCGCTGGCGGAGCGCGGCCCGGTGCGAAAAAGCTGGGACGGCCTGGGACAGCTTATCCCGGATCCCGACGCGGTGGCGCGACACTTCGATGCCATCCTCGCGCTGCCGATGATCGACGCCGATCACATCCGGAAGCGCCGGTTCCGCGTGGCACTCGACACTGTGCACGGCGCAGGTGGCGCCTCCGTGCCACAATTTCTCGAGCGTCTCGGCTGCGAGGTGTTCGGAATCAACCTGGAGACCGACGGCCGGTTCCCGCGTGCGCCCGAGCCCGTGCCCGAGAATCTCGGTGACTTGGCTCGCATCGTTCGTGAACAGAAGGCCGATATTGGCATGGCCGTTGATCCCGACGTGGACCGGCTGGCGCTGGTGGACGAGCAGGGTCGCCCGATCGGAGAGGATTACACCCTGGCACTGGCGGTAAGAGCGGTCCTGGGAGCGACGGACGGTGGGACGCACAGCGCTCAGCGCACAGCGCTCAGCGCCGTGGTGGTGAACCTTTCCACCAGCCTTGTGGTTGATGATGCGGCGCGGGAGAGCGGTGCCACTGTGCTCCGCGCCCCGGTGGGCGAGGCCAACGTGGCCCGCGCCATCCGCGACGAGGGCGCGCTGATCGGTGGTGAGGGGAATGGCGGGGTGATGCTCCCGGCGCTCCACATCGGGCGCGACGCGCCCTTGGGCATGGCCTTGATATTGCAGTACTTAGCGCGGTCTGCCCGTACCGTATCCGCGCTGGTCGAGGCGGCACCGCGGTACACCATCGTGAAGGCCAAGGCCCCGCGCGGCTCCGACCTTCGGGCCGTGTACGATTCACTTCGCCAGCGATGGCCCGAAGCCCAGGTCGACGAACGCGACGGGCTGCGCCTTGCATGGTCCGACCGCTGGTTGCACGTGCGGCCTTCCGGCACCGAGCCGATCATCCGGCTCATCGCGGAGGCACCGACGGCAGGGGACGCCGAGGCACTCATCGGCGCAGCACGTACCCTCATGAGTTGAGGAGTTTCCGAGCAATGTGCGGCATCGTCGGATACGTCGGACCGCGCCAGGCCGGTCCGCTGATCATTGAGGGGTTGCGACGGCTGGAGTACCGGGGCTACGACTCGGCGGGCATCGCCGTGGTCAATGGCGACGGACTCAAGGTGCACAAGTCTTCCGGCAAGCTCTCGGTGCTGGAGGAGCAGCTCAACGGGTCCATGCCCAAGGGCACGCTGGGCATCGGGCACACCCGCTGGGCCACGCACGGCGCGCCCACCACGCCCCACGCCCATCCGCACACCGACCAGCGCGGCCGGATCGCCTGCATCCATAACGGCATCATCGAGAATTCGTCGGCCATCCGCACCATGCTGCAGCAGCGGGGCCACACCTTTACCTCCGACACCGATACCGAAGTGCTTGCCCACCTGGTGGGCGAGTTCTACGACGGCAGCCTGGAAGAGGCCGTAGCCGCCGCATTGCGGGAGGTGGACGGCGCCTACGGGCTTGCCTTCATCTGCGAGGACGAGCCAGACCTGCTGGTGGCGGCTCGCAAGGGCTCCCCGCTGCTGGTCGGCGTGGGCGAGGGCGAGTACTTCATTGCCTCCGACGCCTCGCCGCTGCTCGAGTACACCCGTTCGGTGGTGTATCTCGACGATGGCGAGATGGCCGTGCTCACCCGCGGCGGCTACCGGATCCGCAACCTCGACACCCGGAAGATCGAGAAGCCGGTGAACCAGATCGAGTGGGACCTGGCCACCATCGAGCGGGGCGGGTTTGCCCACTTCATGCTCAAGGAAATCTTCGAGCAGCCCGAGTCGCTCATGAACACGCTGCGGGGCCACCTCCTCGAGGAGGAGGGAACGTCGCGCGTCACGGGGCTCAACCTGTCGGATGACGACATCCAGCGCATCGATCGCATCGTGATCACCGCCTGCGGCACCTCCTGGCACTCGGCGCTGATCGGCGAGTACATGCTGGAGGAGCTGGCACGTATCCCGACCGAAGTGGAGTACGCCTCCGAGTTCCGCTACCGCAACCCGGTGGTGGACGGGCGCACGCTGGTGATCGGGATCTCA
>DASSOW010000486.1:0-3480 GCA_035700175.1 Gemmatimonadales bacterium
GGCGATCGTGCACGAGTGGGCCACCAAGCCGCTCGACTTCGATCCCGGCACCCAGTATCAGTACAGCAACACCAACTTCAACATCCTCGGCCTCATCGTCGAGAAGGCGAGCGGCGAGCCGTTCTGGCAGTTCCTCTCCACCCGCGTGCTCCAGCCGCTTCATCTCAACCACACCATCGACCTCGACACCGAGCACGACAAGGTCGAGGTCACCGGCTACGCACGGAATGCGCTGGGACCCCTGCGGCCCGCGCGGATCGAGGCGCCCGGCTGGTACTTTGCCGACGGCGAGATGGCGATGCCGGTGGGCGACCTGCTCACCTGGGACATCTCGCTGATGAACGAGAGTCTCCTCGCTGCGTCGTCCTATGACGCGATGGAGACGGAGATGAAGCTCAAGAACGGCCAGGGGATCGGCTATGGGCTGGGTGTGTCGGTCGGCTATCGCAACGGGCACCGCTCGGTGACGCACAGCGGCGAGGTGGGCGGGTTCGTGGCGCAGAACTACGTGTTCCCGGACGACAAGGTGGCGATCGCGGTGCTCACCAACCAGGAGGCGAGCTCAGCCGCCGGCGAAGTGGCCCGTGCGATCACGTCGCTCCTCTTCCCGCCGCCGCCCAGCGCCACTGGCGACTCGGCGACGGTCGCGCGCGGGGAAGCGCGCGCGAGACAGGTGCTCGCGTCACTGCAGAAGGGCGTGATCGACCGCAGTCAGTTCACCGACAACGCCAACTTCTACTTTGACGACACCGCGCTGGCCGACTTCAAGAACAGTCTCGGCAAGCTGGGCGCCATCACGTCACTGCACCAGACCGGCGCCAACCTCCGCGGTGGGATGACCTATCGCGGGTACGCGGTGGAGTTTGCCAACGGGACCAGGGTGAGCGTGAGTACGTATACCACGAATGACGGGAAGCTGGAGCAGTTTCTTGTGGATACGGCGGGGTGAGGCGGGTAGGGGTTAGGGACGAGGGTCAACGGACGCGGGACCCGGGACGCGGGTGTCATTGCGAGCCGGGGCCGTGCGCCAGCACGGTCCCGGCGAAGCAACCTTGCAGCCGGACATCGGAGCCCTCGCGGAACGCCGCCCGTGAGATCGCTTTCGGACTGCAAGGTTGCTTCGCACGCCTGCGGCGTGCTCGCAATGACATGCCTTGCAGGCCCCTCGCCCCCAACCCCTAGCCCCTAGCCCCTACTCGCACTTCACCTTCGGATTGAACTGCGCAAACATCCCCTTCGGATTCTCCCGGTACAGCCACACATGCAAGTCGTAATGCGGCTCGAAGCCGTGGGCCTCGTCCAGCTCGGTCGCAGGATCATCCTGCATCCGGTTGAACTCGTGGCCTTGGAAGCTGGGCGGCGACTTATGGCCGGCCGCTTCCCATGACTTGATGAACACCAGGTTCTCCACCGCCACCAACTGGGACGATCCGTCCGCCTGTGGCTCGTAGATCAGAATGGCGGGCTGGCGGAAGTCGGTGTAGGTGCTGGTGCCATTCACCCGCGGGTTGGGTGGCCCGGTGATTCCCAGCAGGTCAGGCCGGACGTAATGCACACCCATGGCGCCTTCCTCGGCGGCTTTGCCTTCCATGGTGGCGGCGACGCACATGCCCGACGGGTCGGGGACGTAGCCGTCGGCCAGGGCGACCTTCACGTCCTGGTAGCGGGCGGTGAGTTCGCGTACTTCGTTGAGCGTGGGATCGGCCACGGCGGATGCGGCGGCCTGGGCGCTCAAGACGGACGGGACGGACAGGACGGACAGGGCGGACAGGGCGACCCCGATTGTCATCGGGGTGACGACGGCGAACAGGCGGGTCGCGGGTCTCGGGTCGCGGGTCATGTGGGGCCTCAGCAGGGGTTGGGTGAAGCCGGAAATCCTACCTCCCGGCCGGAATTCCGCCAGACCAGCTCCTCTTCCCCTACCAGCCACCGGTCAGGAACCACAGAGACACGGAGGCACGGAGGTTTCCGGATCCTTTGGCAGGCCGAACCCGTAAGGAGAGGGCTTTCGTGCTTTCGTGTTTTCGTGTGAACCTCTAACCAGCACGACCCATGACCCACGACCCACGACGCGCTCTTGCCCTGCTCGCCATGCTGGCCCTGCCCTCCTGCCAGGAGCCGGCGCAGACCTGGGGCTACGTCGCCACCCTCGGCAACGACACCACCTCGGTCGAGCGTGTGACCCAGCGCGGCAACCACATCACCGGTGACGCGGTGGGGCGGTCGCCCACGGTGGTGCGGCGGCACTGGGAGATGACCCTGGCGCCTGACGGCAGCGTGCGCCGGTGGACCATGGACAGCAGGGTGCCCAATGCGCCCGAGGGCGAGCGGGACCTGCACCATGAGATCGAGCGCGAGAACGGCAAGCTCCGGATCGTCCGGCGCACCGGCCAGGGCGGCACCGACCGCACCGGGCCCGAGCCGTGGAGCCGAGTGGTGCCGTGGAATGCCTTTCTGTATGCCACGTATGACCTGCTCATCCGGGACGCGCGCGGGTTACCTGACACCACCCGCATCGGGCTCTACTTCTTCGAGGGATGGCACGAGGGGAGTGTGGGGTTTGGCCGAGTGCGCGAACTTGGCGACCACCGGGTCTCGATCATGAGCACTGGGCTGGCGGGAACGGGCGAGGCGGAGCTGGATGAAGAGGGACGGATGGTCGCGTATTCGGGTGAGGGCACAACCTACAAGCAGGAGGTCCGTCGCGTTGCGGACGTCCCTGATCTCGACTCACTCCTCCAGCGCTACGCCGCGGACGAGCTCAGGCGCGGCGCACCCAGGGCGCTGAGCGTGCGCGACACGGCGCGCGGAGTAATAGGAAAGGCGCAGATCACCATTGATTACAGCCGCCCGCTGCAGCGGGGACGGGTGCTGGTGGGCGGGCTCAGTCCCTATGGCCAGGTCTGGCGCATCGGCGCTAACGCCGCCACCCAGCTCACCACCTCGGCGCCGATCCGCCTCGGCGGCGTCCCACTCGACAGCGGCACCTACACGCTCTGGACCCTGCCGAGCAAGGATGGCGTCCAGCTCATCATCAACCGGGAGCACGGCCAGTGGGGCACGGAATACAGGGCGGAGAATGACATCGCCCGCGCGCCGATGATCGTGGATACGACCGAGGCGCCCGTTGAGGAATTCACGATCCGTCTGGGCTCGGCGCCATCTGTCTCATCTGTTTCATCTGCGTCATCTGATCAATCTGCGAAATCTGCGAAATCTGCGGATTCATCTGTGGTTCTGGAGTGGGGAATGTTCCGGTGGAGCGTGCCGATGTCGGGGTCGGACCGATAGGCTCACACGAAAACACGAAGTCACGAAAGCACGAAAGACACGAAAGCACGAAAGTTCACGACCGGATCAATCTGCGTAATCTGTGTAATCTGCGGATAATCCCTTACCCGATCCGGCTCCGGACCGTAATTTCGACGCGCCGCTGTCCCCGTCCGCCAGGAACAGGAGGGCGCCATGCCCCATCGTGTC
>DASSOW010000487.1:0-3792 GCA_035700175.1 Gemmatimonadales bacterium
TGGCGTCGAGCATGTCATCTGGTCCACCCTGGAAGACACCCGCCGGTGGGTACCACTATCGGACAACCGGATGCCAACGCTGATGGGGCAGTACAAGGTGCCCCACTTCGACGTCAAGGGTGACATGGACCAGCGCTTCACCGACCTCGGCGTACCTGTCACCTTCCTGCTTGCCTCGTTCTACTGGGACAACTTCATCCATTTCGGGTCGGGACCCAAGCGGGGGCCAGATGGCAAGCTCGTCCTCACGCTGCCAATCGGGGACGCGAAGATGGCGGGCATCGCGTCGGAGGACATCGGCGCCGTGGCCTATGGCATTCTCACGCGTGGCCATGAGATGATCGGCCAGCGCATCGGCGCGGCAGGTGAACATCTGACCGGAAGCCAGATGGCGGCAGCCATGTCGCGCGCGCTGGGCGAAACCGTTCGGTTCAACCCGGTCGCCCCCGAGGTCTTCCGCGGCCTTGGCTTTCCCGGCGCGGACGATCTCGGCAACATGTTCCAGTTCTATGACGAGTTCGAAGACATCTGCAACTTTGTCCGCGACGTGGAACGGTCACGGCGCCTCGCCCCCGGCCTCAAGACGTTTGGCCAGTGGCTCGCCGGGAACGCAGCGCAGATTCCGCTGGACTGATCATGCCAGCACCTTCGCGCTCCCTGCGCCGGCTCCTTCGCGCAGCTCCACTGCTGGCAGCGCTGGCCCTCACCGATTGCCTCGCTGCCGGCGCTCTCGCCGCGCAGTCGGCCATGCCAGCGGCCGCCGACACGTTCCTGCTCTACAAGGTCGGTAACCAGATCGGACTCGAGACGGCCAGTCGCACGAGCAGCGGGCGTGGCTCGGAGCTCGTCTCCAGCTTCGAATTCTCTGATCGTGGCACCAGGGTTCCGCTCGACACGCGTCTCACGTTCGCGGCCGATGGCAGCCCGTTGCGGCTGGTCACCCGTGGAAGTGTTGCGCGCGGGCGCTCCATTGACGAAGAGGTGACGCTGGCCGGCGATTCGGCGACGATTCGGGAGGACAGCACCGAGCGACGCGTGGCCACCGTCGCCACCATGTTCCCGATCGCGGCCTACGCGCCGGTGGCCGTGCAGGGCGAGCTTCTTCGCTACTGGACGGCTCACGGCCGCCCGGACACGCTGGCCATCCTGCCCGAAGGCCAGGTGATGATCAGCGAACGGGGCCGCGATACCGTTGCGACGAGCACCGGGTCGCGTGTCCTGGTGCGCTACAGCGTCGCCGGCCTCATCTGGGGTCGCGAGACGCTCTGGCTCGATGACCACGGAACGCTGGTGGCCCTGGTCAGCACCGACGCCGAGTTCGATCCCTTCGAGGCCCTTCGGCCCGCGTATGCGCCAGGGCTCGGCGTCTTCATCGCGCGGGCGGCCCGTGACGCAGTTGCCGCGCTCGAGGAGTTCGGGGGCGCAGGCGCACAGGACACGCTGGTGGCACTGGTTGGAGGACGCATCATCGACGGCACCGGGCAGGCGCCGGTCGAGAATGGCACGATCGTGGTGCGCGGCTCGCGCATCGTCGCCGCGGGAGCAGCCGACCAGGTGCGGGTGCCGCCCGGCGCCACGCGCCTCGACGTAAGCGGCGCCACGATCCTGCCAGGACTCTGGGACATGCACGCCCACTATGCCCAGGTCGAATGGGGACCAGTGTACCTGTCGGAGGGTGTCACGACGGTGCGCGACGTGGGAAACCAGTTCGAGTTCATCACCGCCGTGCGCGACGCCATCGCCGCCGGCCTGGGCCTCGGGCCACGCATCCTCGCGGCGGGAATCATCGACGGAACGGGACCGCGTGCCATTGGCAGCGTGCGCGCCGGCACGCCAGCGGAAGCGATCGCCGCAGTGCGGCGCTATCACGACGGGCGATTCCAGCAGATCAAGATCTACAGCAGCGTGGCGCCGGCACTCGTGCCGGTCATCACCGCCGAGGCGCATCGGCTGGGCATGACGGTGACCGGGCACGTGCCGTCCGGGATGAATGCCTATGGGGCGGTGAACGCCGGGTTCGACCAGATCAACCACGTGCATTACATCGTTGACATCATGGCGGCCGAAGGGCAGGCCCTGGATACGTCGTCCGTTGAGGCGCATCGCGCCGTCACCTTTCTCCGCGACCGCCATGTGGTGGTAGATCCGACGCTCGCGCTGATGGAGCTTTTCCTTCACCCGGCTGGGGAGCCGATTTCCGACTTTGAGCCAGGCATCGAGCGGGTGACGTCCCAGCTTCGGCGACAGCTGGAGCACACCGGCGCTCCCCCGGAGCGGGCCGCCGCCATGCACCTTCGCTTCCAGAACATGCTGCAGACGGTGGCTGCGCTGCATCGGGCCGGCGTGACAATCGTCGCCGGCACCGATCAAGGTGTGCCCGGCGGTTCGCTCAATCGCGAGCTCGAGCTGTATGTGGCGGCCGGCTTCACGCCGATGGAAGCGATCCAGGCCGCGACGCTGGTGCCCGCACGGGTGCTGGGACAGGACACGGTCTCCGGCACGATCACAGCGGGCAAGCGCGCCGACCTGGTGGTGGTGGAGGGCAATCCACTGGACGACATCCGGAACCTCAGACGCGTGCGGTTCACGATGGCAAATGGCGTGCGGTACGATCCCGCATCGCTGCGGCGAAGCGTGGATTTCGTGCCCTGAGGCGGCGCCAGCCTGTGGGCGATGCGGCTAGCGCCAGCGGAAGAGGCGCAGCGCGAGCACGAACGGCACGACGAGCCAGCCGAGCAGCAGCAGCAGTTCACCCGAAACCGACGCGAGCGGGGCGCCGCGCAGCATCACGGCTCGGAGGGCGTCCACCGCACCAGTGAGCGGCAGCGCTTGAATGAAAGGCTGGAGCGCCCTCGGAAAGTTGGCGGCCGAGAAGAAGACGCCCGAGAAGATCCACATCGGCAGCATCACGAGGTTGGCAAGGCCCGACACCGCCTCCACCGTTCGAGCGCGCGAGGCCACCAGCAGGCCCATGGCGCTGAAGGCGAGCGCTCCGACCAGGCACACGACCCCCAGCGTCACCAGCGAGCCGCGCACCGGCACGTCGAAGACCAGCGCGCCGAAGCCCACCAGCACACCTACCTCGATGACCAGGAAGAAGAGCCGCGACACCAGGAACGACATCAGGTACTGCGCCCGCGACATGGGCGTGGCAACCAGGCGCTTGAGCAGTTTCTGCTTGCGTGCCGTGACCACTGCGAAGGCGATGGACCAGATGCCGCTGCCCATGAGATTGAGGCCAAGCAGGCCCGGGATGAAAAAGTCGATATAGCGCGCGCCGCGCTCGCTGACGGTGGACTCGTTGACGAGGAGGGGATTCTGCCGGCCGGCACCTCGCTGGATTGCGTCGTCCGCCAGGAGTCTCGCCGTGCGGGCATCGGGCCGAGACGGGTCAAAGCGATATTCCACGCTGCCGTCTGCGCCAGGTGCCACCACCAGCGCCACGTCGGCGTTGCGCAAGGCCCGTGCGCCCGCACTGTCATCCGCGATTCGCACCGCGCGAAGCCCGCGCACCGAGTCGAGGGAGGCCGCGATCGACGCCGGCGCCGACTGCAGGACACCCACCCGAATCGATTCAGGTGGCCGGTTGCGGAAGGCGATGCCAAGCCCGAGCGCGAGTAGCAGGGGAAAGCCAAACACCCAGAACATGGCCTCAGGCTCGCGAACGAACTCCTTGAGCCGGACCAGCGTCAGCTCGATCAATGCGGGCCGCATCGGAGTACGCCGCCCGGCGTCAGGCATCGCGCAGCGCTCGCCCAGTCAGCGACACGAACACATCCTCCAGTGTCGGGA
>DASSOW010000488.1:0-5773 GCA_035700175.1 Gemmatimonadales bacterium
CCGGCCTCAAGGCGTCGGAGATCGACGAAGTGATTCTTGTGGGTGGCTCGACCCGCATCCCCAAGATCCAGGAAGTGGTCAAGAGCTTCTTCGGCAAGGATCCCAATCGTTCAGTGAACCCGGACGAAGTCGTGGCCATCGGTGCGGCGATTCAGGGTGGTGTGCTGGGTGGCGAAGTGAAGGACGTGCTGCTGCTCGACGTGACGCCGCTGTCGCTCGGCATCGAGACGCTGGGTGGCGTGACCACGGTCCTCATCCCGCGCAACACCACGATCCCGACCAAGAAGTCGGAAGTGTTCTCGACGGCCGAGGACAACCAGACGACGGTGGAAATCCATGTCCTGCAGGGTGAGCGCAAGATGGCCGGCGACAACCGGACCATCGGCAAGTTCCAGCTCACCGGCATTCCGCCGGCACCGCGGGGCATGCCCCAGGTCGAGGTGACGTTCGACATCGACGCCAATGGCATCCTGCACGTGAGCGCCAAGGACAAGGCAACGGGCAAGGAGCAGAAGATCCGGATCGAGGCCTCGAGCGGGTTGTCCGACAGCGAGATCGACCGGATGGTGAAGCAGGCCGAGGAGCATGCCTCGGAGGACGAGGCGCGGCGCGGCCAGGTCGAGCAGCGCAATCAGCTCGACGGGCTGGTGTACAAGGTGGAGAAGGACAGCGCCGAGTGGGTGGACAAGCTCCCGGCCGACACCAAGAGCCGGCTCGATGCCGCGGTGGAAGGCGGCAAGCAGGCGCTGCGCGCGGGTGACACCGATGCCATCGCCAAGGCGCTCGAGGAGCTCAACTCGGCGTACTCCGCGGCCGGCGCGGCCATGTACCAGTCACAGCAACAGGCTCAGCCGGAAGGTGCGCAGCCCGGGGCGCAGGAAGGCCAACCCGAGGGCGCCGCACCGCAGGAAGATGTCGTCGAAGCGGACTACGAAATCGTCGACGAAAATAAGTAAGGGGCGGTCTCAGACCGCCCCCATCGCTCGCACTCGAGCGGACTCGATACGGCAGTCGTCGGGGCGGTCTCAGACCGCCCCCACCGCTCGCCATCACCCCGGAGCCTTCATGCGCACGATCGCCGCCGTCCTGCTGCTCGCAGCCGGGACGGCGGCCTGCTCGTCCAGTGACAAGCAGGCCGCCGAGCCCATGACTACTTCCGACAGTCTCCTCGCGCAGTACGACACGGTGAAGCTCACCGCCGACCTCAGCCAGCTCTCCGACGGCGATCGGCAGATGCTCCCCCTCCTGATCCAGGCCGCGCAGGAGATGGATAGCATCTTCTGGCTCGAGACCGCGGGCCCAGTGGACAGCGTGCTCGGCTCCATAACCGACCCTGACCTCAAGCGGCTGGCCCGGATCAACTACGGGCCGTGGGAGCGGCTGAACGACGACAGGCCGTTCGTGCCTGGCGTGGGCGTCAAGCCGAAGGGGGCGCGCTTCTATCCGGCAGACATGACCACGGCGGAATTTGACAGCGCCGCGTCGCGTGCGTCGGACAAGGGCGCGGCGCTCCGAAGTCTCTACACCCTGGTGCGACGTGACTCGAGCGGCGCGCTCGTCACGGTCCCCTATCACGAGGCCTTTGCCACGCACACGAAGCACGCAGCCGACCTGCTGCGGCAGGCGGCAGCGTTGGCGAGCGGCGTCGGCCTCAAGCGCTATCTCACACTGCGCGCCGCGGCGCTCGAGAATGACGACTATCGTGTCAGCGATGTCGCCTGGCTCGACATGAAGGACAACGCGATCGACGTCGTCATTGGCCCGATCGAGACGTATGAGGATGCGCTCTTCGGCTACAAGGCGGCGCACGAAGCCTACGTCCTGATCAAGGACCAGGACTGGAGCCGGCGGCTGGCACGCTATGCGGCGCTGCTCCCGGCCCTGCAGCGCGGGCTGCCGGTGGAGGCGGAGTACCGCAAGGAGAAGCCGGGCACCGACTCCGACCTCAACGCCTACGACGCGGTGTACTACGCGGGACAGGCCAATTCCGGCGGCAAGACCATCGCGATCAACCTGCCGAACGACGAGCAGGTCCAGCTGCAGAAGGGCACCCGCCGGCTCCAGCTCAAGAACACCATGCGCGCCAAGTTCGACGGAATCCTGGTGCCGATCGCCGATGCACTGATTGCCAAGGACCAGCAAGCCAATATTTCCTTCAACGCCTTCTTCCAGAACACCATGTTCCACGAAGTGGCGCACGGGCTCGGCATCAAGCACACGCTGAATGGCCGCGGCACCGTACGGGAAGCGCTGAAGGAACAGTATTCCGCGCTTGAGGAAGGCAAGGCCGATGTCCTCGGTCTCTACATGGTGACAGCGCTCGACTCGATGGGCGAGCTGCCCGATGCAAAGCTGATGGACAATTACGTCACCTTCCTGGCCAGCATCTTCCGCTCGGTCCGGTTTGGAGGGAGCGACGCCCACGGGCGCGCCAACATCGCCCGGTTCAACTTCTTCAAGGAGCTGGGGGCGTTCAACCGGGATTCGGCCACTGGCACCTACCGGGTGAACCCCGACCGGATGCGCGCCGCCACCGATTCGCTCTCGGCCACGATCCTGCGGTTCCAGGGCAACGGTGACTATGACGGGGTCAAGGCCTTCATGCAGAAGTACGGCGCCATTGACGCCCAGTTGCAGGGCGACCTGAACCGGCTCAGTTCCGCCGGCATTCCGGTGGATATCGTCTTTGACCAGGGCACGGCCGTGCTGGGACTCAGCGACAGCACTCCGTAGTGCCCCGGATGCGACGCGCCGCGCGGCGCGTGCATCCCCATTAAGTTGAGAGAACCCTCCGGGGTTCGACATCTACCTTCGCTGCACGAACAGGTGGCATACGCATGTCCGTACGATCCCAGAACTGGCTCAAATTCGGCGGCCTCGTGGCGCTGGCTTTTGCGCTCGGCCTGCTCTTTGCCGGCCTCCTCGACCTTCCCACCCGCGGCTCGGCCCAGGAACTGTCGCAGGCTTCTGCCGGAAGCATCACGCCGGTAGCGCCGCCGTCCATCCCTGAAGCGAAGCCGCTCGCCGACCTGAGCAACGCCTTTGCCGCGGTGGCCCAGGCGGTGGTGCCGAGCGTCGTGTACGTCCGCTCGCAGCATACCGAGATGGTGCGCAGCCCGCAGGTCCCGCGTGAGTTCCGCCGGTTCTTCAACATGCCGAGTGACAGCGGCCCGCGGCTGGAACAGGGCACCGGGTCCGGATTCATCGTGTCGGCTGACGGCTACATCCTCACCAACAATCACGTGGTGGCCGGGGCGGACAAGGTCACCGTGCGACTGCACGATGAGCGCGAGTTCGTCGCCAAGGTGGTGGGAACCGATCCGAACACGGATGTCGCCGTGCTCAAGATCGATGCGAAGGATCTCAAGCCCATCGCCCTCGGCAACAGCGACAACGAGCGGGTTGGCGAATGGGTCCTGGCCATCGGGAATCCGCTGGGCAACCAGCTTACCTTCACGGTGACCAGCGGCATCATCAGCGCCAAGGGCCGGAGTCTCCAGGGGCTCAAGACCTCGAACCTCAGCATCTCGGATTTCATCCAGACTGACGCGGCCATCAATCCGGGCAATTCGGGCGGGCCGCTGGTGAACGTGCAGGGTGAGGCCATCGGCATCAACTCGGCCATCGCGAGCGAGACCGGATTCTATTCCGGGTACGGGTTTGCCATCCCGATCAACCTGGTCAAGCAGGTCATGGACCAGCTGATCGAGACCGGCAAGGTGCATCGCGCCGCCATCGGCGTAACGATTCAGGACGCCTCCCGGCTCGATGCGCAGTACGTGGGACTGGACCAGATCCGCGGCGTCACCATCCAGAGCATCACCGATCCCGAATCGCCGGCCGGCAAGGCTGGGCTCCGGGCGGGCGATGTCATTCTCTCGGTGGACGGCCGTCCGATGTACCGGACCGGACAGCTGCAGCAGGAGATCGGCTTCCGGAAGCCGGGCGACGAAGTGAAGATCGAGGTGGCCCGGAAGGGTGGAGTCCGGAAGGTCGTCACCGTCAAGCTGCAGGCGCTGGATGAAACGCTGGGTGCCAACCAGGGAGACAGCACCGATCAGGAGTCAGCTGATTCGGACGAGACCCAGCCGGCCGGCACCACCCAGTCGCTCCTCGGCGCCCGGGTACAGACCGTGACCAGCGCCATGGCCGATCAGCTCGGGCTCCCGGATAATGTCCGGGGCGTGCTGATCACCGATGTCACGCCCGGCGGACCGGCCTGGGAGGCCCAGATCATCGAGCCGGATCCGCGCCAGTCGGTGGCCGACATCATCACGGCGGTCGAGGACAAGCCGATCCGGTCGGAAGAGGACCTCTCGGCAGCGCTCAAGAGCGCCGGTCCCGGCAAGATCGTGACCCTGCATCTGTACCGCACACGAGTTGGTGACTTCATCGAGCGGGTGCAGCTGGCGGAGAAGTAGGGGCACGGCTTGCCGTGCCCAATGAGCAGCGATAGTCCGGTCGCACCGGGGCACGGCAAGCCGTGCCCCTACTGGCGCAACATCCCCCCAATCGCTATCGTGGGAACACCATCCCTGCCGCCCGGCCGGGCGGCATCCGGGTATCACCAAACCCGAGGTGTACCACATGAGTAATTTCCACCCTACCGGGCGCGCTGGCAGGCGCCTCGGACTCGTATTCGTCCTCGCTTTCGCTGCCGCGTGCAGCGACGGCACCGCCCCCGACACCGGCTCTCCCGACTTTGCCCGAGGCGGGCAGCAGGGTCCCGACCTTCACGCTGCCATGGCCGCGCAGGCCAGGCACCAGGCGCAGATCATGGCACGCGCTGGTGTCGAGGGCATCGGCGTCGGGCTCACGGACGATGGCAAGGCGGGCGCGGTCGTCATCATGACTGCCAATGCAGCCGTCGGCGGACTGCCCAGGACCCTGGACGGCGTGCCGGTCAAGCTGATGCCGACCGGCCCGTTTTCCGCGCTTCCACCCAGCAAGGTGCGCCCGCAGCCGGGCAACGGTCATGGTGGCGGACACGGCGGGGGCGGGGGCGGAGGCGATGGGCTGAGCCCGACTGACGAGTGGCCCCGGCCGGTGCCCATCGGCGTGTCAATTGGTAATATTGACGACCCGATCTATTGCTCGGCCGGCACGTTGGGCGCCCGGGTCAAGAAGGGTGGCAACTATTACATCCTCAGCAACAATCACGTGCTCGCTCGCGAGAACGACGCCAGCATCGGCGAGCGGATCATGCAGCCGGGCAACTTCGACACGGCCAACTGCGCGTCGCCCGACAATCTCGTGATCGGCAACCTGGCGCAGTTCGTCCAGATCAAGTTTGGCGGCAACAACACCGTGGACGCCGCCATCGCGAGCACAACGACCGCCAACGTTGGCAATGGCACGTACACCGGTGGCTATGGGGTGCCCAATAGCATCACGAAGAACGCCACTGTCGGCATGCCGGTGCAGAAGTGCGGCCGGACTACCGGTTGCACGCACGGGACCGTAAGCGCGGTCAATGCGACCATCAGCGTGCAGTATGAGGCTGGCATCGCCAGCTTCACCGGCCAAGTGGTCGTCACCGGCGCAAAACACTCCAAGTTCAGCGATTCCGGCGATTCCGGCTCGCTGATCGTAACCGACGACGCCAATGCCAATCCGGTGGCGCTGCTCTTCGCCGGCAGCAGCCGCTCGACAATTGGCAATCCGATCGGGGCGGTGCTGTCTGCGCTCGGCGTCACCATCGACGGGAAGTGATGCGGTTCGCAGCACTTCTCCTTCTACTCACGATAGCCACCGCCTGCCGGCCTTCCGCGCC
>DASSOW010000489.1:0-4040 GCA_035700175.1 Gemmatimonadales bacterium
GCGCATGATGACGATCGCCGATATCTACGATGCCCTGACTGCTGCCGACCGCCCGTACAAGCGGGCCATCACGCCGTCAGCGGCCATTGACATCCTGCAGGATGAGGCTCGCCAGGGACGACTGGACGCCGACCTGGTCCGCCTGTTCATCGAGGCACGGATCTTCGAGCGCAGTCCCGTGCGGCCTGATCAGCTGCGCACCGCGACATCCTTGCCGCGCGTGGCCGATTCGTAGATCGCATCAAGCACCTTATGCAGCACCAGGTATTCGCGCAGGTCGGGCGCGGCCGCCTGCCCTTGCAGCAATGCCAGGAAATGCGCCCACTCGGCGCGGTAGGACGCCATGAAGGGATTCTCCCGGCCGACTGAACCGGTTGGGGACACGTCCACCGGCACGCCATTCAGTTCCTTCCACACCTTGAGCGGGTTGATGGCGGCGGTCCCCTTGCCGCCGCGCAACCCGACGCCGAAGCGCTCGCCCTCGCCCACGTGATGCCAGGTCACGTCCACGAAAACTGACGCCCCGTTCTCGCACACCACGAAGGCGCTGCCCGACTGCTCGACTCCCTGGTCCTCACGGGTGACGTCGAGGGCCGCGCTCACCCGCTCCGGTGCGGGAGTTCCTGCGAGCCAGAGCGCGAGGTCGAGAATCGAGAGTCCCAGGTCGAGCATCACACCCCCGCCCGAAAGCTCCCGACGCTGGCGCCACCCGAGCTGTGCCCGGCTGGGCCGGAAGACGTGCCAGCTGCCGCGCACGCTGTCCACCGGTCCCAGCTCGCCGCTCTGGACAAAGCTGCGCACGATCTGCACGTCGGGCCGGTAGCGATGGTTCATCCCGACCATGACCACCCCGCCCTGCTTCTCCACCGCACGGCTGATCCGCTGGGCACTCTGCGCCGTGATCGCGAGCGGCTTCTCCACCAGCACCTTGAGGCCCGCATCGAGCGCCGCAAGGATGTGCGCTTCATGCAGGTGGTTCGGCGTGCAGATGACGACGGCATCGAGTCCATCGGTCCGTAGCACGTCCTCGATGTCGTCATACGCGTTGGGCACACCGAAGCGGCTCGCGATCGCCCGCGCCTTGGGCAGGTCGGTGTCACACATCGCGACCACGTCCACGCCCTTCATCTTCCGCAAGACCGGCAAATGAGCCACCTGGACGATGGCACCACCGCCAATGATGCCGATTCGGAGATTGTCAGTCATGTCGGGGTCTCCGGGGCGGAGTGGTGGTCGCGTTTCACGTGTCGCACGTCGCGGGTCGCGGGTCGCGGGTCGCGGACTTGACACCTGTGACCTGTGACCTGTGACCTCTCAATATGCCCGCTCTATCCTGGTGCCCGGAAAATACGCCGAGATGATCGATTCGTGAGACTGGCCGGCGCGGGCCCGGCCGACGGCACCCCACTGGCAGAAGCCCACGCCGTGGCCGGCTCCCGAGCCCTCGACCACGAGATGGCTCACTTCACCCGCCGCATGGGTGGCGCGCAGGGTGAACAGCGTGCTCCGGAGCAGGTTGCCCGACGCATCGCGGAGCACGCGTCTCGTGGCCGGACCGGGCACGGTCACGCTGCCGCCGGGCAGGTCCACGACCATGGTCTGTACCCGGCCCGACCCTGTACGGCTGGTGACCCTGACGTCGCGGATGCGACTGACCCGCTCGGCGGCGACACTGGTGGCCGCCGGCAGATAGCGGCGCAATGCGTCGCGCAGCTGGCTGCCGGAGAACTCTTCCCGCCAGTGGTACCTCGGCGAAAGACTGCAGTACGCCGTGCCGTCAGGCGCGAGATCTGAAACGGAGCGCAGGTAGGCAGGATTGGCGCCGCGGAAGACCTCGGTGCCGAGCTCGGTGCGTCCGCCGCAGGTGGAGAAGAAGAAGGCGTCAATCGGCTGGCCATTCCAGGTCACGATGAGGCCGGCCGTCTGGTCCACCGCGTCCCTGGCACCTGGGTTCTCCGAGGTGATGCCGCCATACACCTGGTCCGACACGCCCGACTGATAGTCGAACCCCTGCGCTGCCCAGCGTCCGCGATTCCGGAGCGCGTAGGTGCGGGAAACGATGGCCTGGGCTTCCAGCGCCTCGTGGTCGTCGGCCGGGCGCGGGCCCATCTCCGCGCCGACCACGCCAGGGAGATAATCCTCGAGTGACACCTGGTTGACGACCGTGAGCCCGCTGTCGGTCACGATCAGCTCCAGCGAACCGCGATAGGCCCGCTTGTTGACCACCACGCTGCCGCCCTCCCGCGGCTGCAGCGTCATGGACGCAACGGGGCCGATGTCCCGACCGGGACCTTCCAGCATGACGTTGAGGCCGCGGCGCCGGGCTGTCCAGTTGTCCCCGGGCAGGATGGTCGCGAGCGGTGCCCCGCTCCTGGCGAACACTTCGAGACCACGATCCGCGGCAAGCTGCGCTGACGCCACGCCGACGAGGAGTCCGACGCGAACGACCGGTGCGTTCGCCACCGGGACATGGCGCACTTCGGGCGGCTGCTGGGGTACTTCCTGCGGTGGTGGCTGTGGCGGCGGCTCATGGGGCGGCGCCGGCACCGGCTCGGGAGGACGCTCCGGCGGCTGGAGAACCGCGGTGCTGCTACAGGCCACGATCGCCGCGGTGACCACGACGGCCGCCGCCCATCGGCGCCGGTCAGCCCCGGTAATTGCCAAACTTCAGCTCGATGCCGAAATCCTGGGAGCGCAAGGCTGCCATGACCGACTGGAGTTCGTCGCGGGACGGGCTCGAGACCCGCAGTTCGTCGCCTTGGATGGTGGCCTGCACCTTCTTGAAGCCACCCTGCCGAATGGACTGCTGGATTTTCTTCGCCGCCTCTGCCGGTATGCCCTGGGTCAGCGTGACCGTGCGCCGGACGGACTGGCCGCTGGCGGGTTCCGGCTCGCCGAACGCCACGTTCTTGAGGGGCACGCCGCGCTTCACCAGCTTCGCGCGCAACACGTCCATGAGCGCATTCATGCGGAAGTCATCGTCGGCCGCGAGGCGGATGACCGCATGGGGCCGGTCCAATTCGATGCTGCAGTGCGTACCCTTGAAGTCGTACCGCTGGGCAATCTCCTTGAGCGCCTGGTTGACGGCGTTGTCTACTTCCTGGAGATCCGCGCCAGTGGAGATGTCAAAGGACGACGTGGAGGCCATGGGTCAGGCGAGGAAGCTCTCGAGGGCGCGTGCCCGGCTCACATGGCGAAGCCGGGAGAGGGCCTTTTCCTTGATCTGGCGCACGCGCTCCCGGGTAATGCCCAGCATGCTGCCAATTTCCTCCAGGGTCATGGGCTCAGGGCTGTCGAGCCCGAAATACAGGCGAAGCACCTTGGCCTCCCGCTCCTTGAGCGTGGAGAGGACTTCCTCGATCGATTCGGTGAGTGCGTGCTCGAAGGTCTCGGAGTCGGGCCCCGGGTTCTGGGTGTCGGGCAGGTAGTCCAGCAGCTTGTTGTCTTCGCCCGGCGTGAGGGGGGCATCGAGCGACAGGTGGTTCTGCGAGATGGAGAGGGTCTTCTCAACCTCCTCCATGGAGATGTCCATGCCCTCGGCGATCTCCGAGGCAGTCGGCTCCCGGCCCAGCTCCTGGAGCAGCGCGCTCGACCGGCGCCCGATACGATGCAGCGTGCCGGCCCGGTTGAGCGGGACCCGCACGATCCGGCTCTGCTCGGCGAGCGCCTGCAGGATGGCCTGGCGGATCCACCAGACCGCGTAGGAGATGAACTTGATGCCCTTGGTCTCGTCGAACTTGTGGGCCGCCCGGATGAGGCCGAGGTTCCCCTCGTTGATCAGGTCGGAGAGCGAGACCCCCTGGTTCTGGTACTTCTTGGCCACCGACACGACGAACCGCAGGTTGCTCCGCACCAGCTTGTCGAGCGCGTCCTCGTCTCCGGTGCGGATGCACTGGGCGAGGCGCACTTCTTCCTCCTGGTTGATCAGCGGATAGCGGCTGATCTCACGCAGGTACTGATCGAGCGAACTGTCGTCGAAGGAAGGCCCGTGCTTACTACCGCCGACCTGCAAGGGACGCATGCGATGGAACCTCGTTACG
>DASSOW010000490.1:0-6851 GCA_035700175.1 Gemmatimonadales bacterium
TCGTCAGCTGGTTCACGCGCTGGAAGAGGCTGCGTATCCCCTGGCCGGTGAGCCCGGTGATTTCGACCCGATCCTGGCCCGCGCGCGTCGGGCACAGTTCGTCCTCATCGGCGAGGCCTCGCACGGCACGCATGAGTTCTATCACGTTCGCGCCGAGATCACCAAGCGGCTCATCAGAGAAGCTGGATTCACGGCAGTCGCGGTTGAGGCGGACTGGCCCGATGCCTACCGCGTCAACCGCTATGTGCGCGGCGACTCGGCCGACCGCGACGCCACCGGGGCGCTCAGCGACTTCCATCGTTTCCCGCAGTGGATGTGGCGCAACGCCGACGTGCTCGGCTTCGTGGGCTGGCTCAGGGAATACAACGCAGGCCGGCCGGATGCCGACCAGGCCGGGTTCTACGGACTGGACCTCTACAGTCTCCACGCCTCAATGGAAAAGGTGCTGGAGTACCTCGACGTCGTCGATCCGGACGGCGCCCGCCGGGCGCGGGCGCGCTACGCCTGCTTCGACCACTTCGGCGGTGACCCGCAGGCCTATGGTTATGCCGCCAGCACCGGCCTCGCCCGTTCCTGCGAGGATGAGGTGGTGCAACAGCTGGTGGAGTTGCGGCGATCGGCAGCGCTCCACCGGCGGCGCGACGGCCGCACCGCCGCCGACGAGCAGTTCTTCGCCGAGCAGAACGCACGCATCGTAAGCAGCGCGGAGGAGTATTATCGCGCCATGTTCGGCGGGCGGGTTGAATCATGGAACCTGCGCGATCGTCACATGGTGGACACGCTGAATGCGCTGGTGGCCCATCTGGAGAAGACCCGCGGGCGCGCGGAGAAGGTGGTCGTCTGGGCGCACAACTCTCACCTGGGCGATGCTCGCGCCACTGAGCTGGGAGCGGCCGGGGAATGGAACGTGGGACAGCTGCTGCGGGAAGCGCACGGTCATGCCGCCCAACTTGTCGGATTCCTGACCCACACAGGGACGGTTACTGCCGCATCGAACTGGGACGCGCCAGCCGAGCGAAAGGTGGTACGTCCCTCACTGCCGGGCAGCTACGAGGCGCTCTGCCACGAGACCGGACGGGCCGCATTTCTACTCGACCTTCGGGAACGCAATGACGCGGTTGCCGCACTGGGCGATGCCCGCCTCGAGCGTGCCATCGGGGTGATCTATCGTCCGGAAACCGAGCGGGCGAGTCACTACTTCCGGGCCGTGTTGCCCAAGCAGTTCGATGCGGTGCTGTTCTACGACGAAACCCGTGCTCTCGAGCCCCTGCAACGCACGGTGGAATGGGATCAGGCGGAGGTGCCGGAGACATATCCGAGCGCGCTGTAGGCGCGGTCGCAAGTCGCAGGACTTGCGACCTGCGACGTCAGAAGGAGTCCTGCACATGCGAGGAACCATCCATGACATCCACCAACGCCCCGTGGAAGTGCGGGCGGCACGTGCCACGCTGCATGGCGACCTTGCACTTCCCGATCAAGCACACGGCGTCGTGCTGTTTGCCCACGGGAGCGGCAGCAGCCGGTTCAGTTCCCGGAACCGCGCAGTAGCGCAGTACCTGAATGCCGGCGGGTTTGCCACCTTGCTGCTGGACCTGCTGTCGGCTGACGAAGAAACGGTGGATCGGGCGACCGGGGAGCTGCGCTTCGATATCCCCTTCCTGGGCGAGCGGCTCATCCTTGCCGCCGACTGGCTCGCGCGCGAGCCGGAGACCGCCACCCTGCCCCTCGGCCTCTTCGGAGCAAGTACCGGGGCAGCAGCAGCGCTCATCACTGCGGCTGAGCGAGCCGATTCGGTGCGTGCCGTAGTGTCGAGGGGCGGCCGGCCGGATCTCGCCGCTCCAGCGCTCGGTCGAGTGCGCGCTCCGACGCTGCTGATTGTGGGTGGAGCCGACGAGACCGTGCTAGAGCTGAACCGGACCGCGTCGGCCGCCCTGCAGTGCGAGAAGCGCCTGGCCGTCATCCCGCGCGCAACCCATCTCTTCCCCGAGCCGGGTACCCTCGAGGAAGTGGCTCGGCTGGCGCTTGGGTGGATGAGGGAGCATGTGAGCTGTGAGCTCTGAGCTGTGAGCTGTGAGCTGCGAGCTATGAGCTGTGAGCTGCGAGCTGTGAGTTGTGAGCTGCGCGAAGATGCCACTCGTAGCTCTCAGCTCGCCGCTCTCAGCTCTCAGCCTTCTTCCCCGTCCACCACAACCATCCGGTTCCCAGCATTGCTGCAAGCGCGGACGATGCGAAGACCGCGATCTTCGCCGCAGAGAAGTCCGTCGCGACAGGGAAGGCCTCGCCTGCAATGAAGAGCGACATCGTGAAACCGATGCCGGAGAGCATGCCGGTCCCAAGCAGCTGAGACCAGGAGTAGCGATCCGGCTTGGTCGCGATCCGCATACGAACCGCCAGGGCGGACATCGCCAGCATGCCCAGCGGTTTCCCCACGAGCAGTCCCATCATCACGGCCAGCACCAGCCGGCCATGTCCCTCCAGGACGCTGGCACTCATGACCACTCCGGCATTGGCCAGGGCAAAGATGGGCAGCACGACGTAATTCGACCGCAGTGACACGGTGCGCAACAGGCGGTCAGCGGGCGATTCCAGCCGATCATGAATGGCATCGAGCGCCTCCATGGCCGGCTCCGATGGGCCGTGGTGCAGCACTTCCTCACTCCGCCGGGCCTCGGCGACGAGGATGGCATTGGCCTGCGCCATCAGCGCCCGGGAATTGGCCGGGTCGCGGGTCGGGATGAAAAGTGCGAGGAGCACTCCGGCGAGCGTGGCATGGAGCCCGCCCAGGAAGATTGCCATCCAGAGGAGTACCCCAAGGATGGCGTACGGCGTGACCCGGTAAATCCTTGCGCGATTGAAGAGCGCGAGTACCCCGACGAGACCGCCGGCCGCCAGCAAGTATCCCGCGTGCAGGGTTTCGGAGTAGAAGATGGCCACCACGAGAATGGCGGCGATGTCGTCCACGATCGTGGCTGCCGTGAGGAAAATGCGGAGTTCCACTGGCACCCTGCGCCCGAGCATGACGATGAGCGCGACGGCGAAGGCGGTGTCGGTCGCCATGGGTACACCCCAGCCGTGTGCCCAGGGACCGGACGGGAGCACCAGCCGGTAAAGTGCCGCGGGAACCAGTGCACCGCCGAGCGCGGCGGCAACCGGCAGCGCCGCAGCGCGACGGTTGGAGAGGTGGCCGATGCTGAATTCGCGCTTGATCTCGAGGCCGACCACCAGGAAGAAGAACGTGAGCAGGCCGTCGTTGACCCAGCGAATCAGGGGCAGGCGGAACGCGCCATCACCAAACTGGATGCCCAGTACCTGCTGCCAGAACGCCTGGAACGCCGCGCCCAGTGGCGAATTGGTCAGCAGCACTGCCAGGATGGTCGTGAAGAGGAGCAGCAGGCCAGCGGCCGGGGCCCAGCGCGCGAAATCCAGCGCGGCGGTCCTGACCCGATGCCCAAGCGAGCCCAGGAGCGCATCGGAAAAGTCATGCGAATCCCAGAGGCCCTCGTACTTCCTGCCATTGATGAAGAACGTGGGCGTGAGGCGAACGCCGCTGGCGTGGGCACTGGCGTCGTCTTCCTCGACCCGCTCGCGCGCACGCGTGGCTTCCCCGGAAGCAGCCAGTGGATCTTCGTCGGCGAGGCCGAGGGCGCCGGCCACCGCATGCAGATCGTCCTCGGTCAGCGTGGGCGATCGGGTCATCAGGGTGACGTGCGCGTCCCAGAACCGGCCTTGCTCCTCTGCCCGCTCGGCCAGCACTGCCGCACGCCTTGCGATGTCCACGCCCGGCAGCGGACGATGGCGGAAGACGTACCGGAGCCGGTCGCCGAACTCGTCACGCACCTGGGCGATTCGATCGTTGGCTGCCCGGCAGTATGGGCAGGCATAGCTGCCATACTCGACCAGCGTGATCCCGGCATCCGGCGGACCGAGACTGTGGTCGCGCTCATTCTCGACAGCGGGGGTCAGCCGGTTCACGGAGGGCTCGATTGGGGTCACCTGTTCCCGGCCATGGTTGGGGCCACAAAATCACGAAAGCCGCGAAAGCACGAAAACATAACCCGCGAATCAGATCGCCGGACACGCGCTGCTGACGGCTCTGCTTTCAGCCCCTTCGGTTTCTCGGGAATTGTTGAAGGTCGACAGTTGACCGTCGACCGCCGACTCTTTCGTGGCTTTCGTGACTTCAGAGGCGCGGGTCGAACCGGAACTTCCGCTCCGACACCACTTTCACCCTGGCGAAGTCGCCATGTGACGGATTGAGAAGAAGATTCCGCTCTTCGGGCATCGGCGCCGCAGGCACGCTGAGTACGCAGGTACGCCCGGCGGCGAGCCAGGCATCACCCAGTTCTCGGCAGGTGGAAGGGGTGGGATGCCGCGCCCAGTGTGCAGCCAGCCGGGTTTCGTCCAGGGATTCGGAGGACACCCCATCCGGAATCCCGATGGTCATCAGGACGAGGTCGTCGGGTGCATCAGCAGGATCGAGATGCACCAGCAGCTCAAGCGCGGCCAGCGACGGCGTAGCCGCGGTATAGACCACCGGCGTGCCGGGCGAGGTCCAGCGGCCGCCGTAGCGCCGCGCACCCTCGCCATCCAGGGCCCGAAACGCCACGCGGCAGATGCGGTAAGCGGTCCTGAGTCGTGGCTCATGCGTCATGACTCACGACCCATGACTCACGACTCGCTCAGCTGAAGATGCCATTCTCCACCCGCCCCAATACCCGCTCCACGGCGAGCGCGCCCGCATCACTGTCCAGCAGGTCGAGCGGGCGGGCGCCGCCCAGCGCGCGGTTGTCCTGCCGCAGCCAGTGCAACCCCTTCTCCGAGCTCCCCAGCGCCTCCTCGGCCCGCGACACCAGGCGAGCGACGCGCGCCAGCCGGTCGGACTCATCGGGCGAGAGCCGGCCACCGGCGGCGCGCTTCCGCTGCAGGGTGCGCGGGGAGCCGACCAGAGGGTAGAGCTCCCCCGCCGCGATCCAGCGGACGAAGTAGTTGAGTGCTGCGACCGGCAGCCCGGCACGCACCAGCGCGGCCAGCTCCATCTCGGAACGGACCTGGTGCTTCAGGATGAGCCGCCCGCCCAGCTTGGCGGCGACGGTCTGTGCAGTCATGTAGCGCCTCCCGCGTCAAATGGCGTATGTAAGGTACGCATTTGGCGCGACGGAAGTCAAGCGTCGGTTGTCAAAGCGTCTGGCGTCTGGCGCTCGACGCCTGCCCCTCCCGACCTCACGCTGCCCCCACTAAGATGGCGCATGGCTGACGCCCATCATTTCCTGACCAACCTCGCGCTGGTGCTCTGCGTTGCCGCGCTCACCACCGTGCTGTTCCGCCGTCTCAAGCAGCCGGTCATCTTCGGCTACCTGCTGGCCGGGCTCATCATCGGGCCCTACATCCCCATTCCGCTGGTCGCTGATCGCGAGCTGGTCCCGGTGCTCGCCGAGACTGGCGTCATCCTGCTGATGTTTGCGCTGGGACTCGAATTCAGTCTCCGGAAGATGATCCGAGTGGGACCGACGGCGGGCCTTATCGCCGTCATCCAGTGCAGTGCCATGCTGATGTTCGGCTATCTGGTGGGCCAGGCGTTCGGATGGACCGTGCTGGAAAGCGTCTATCTCGGTGCGATCATCGCCATCTCCAGCACCACGATCATCGTCAAGGCATTCGCCGAGGCCCGGATCGCTGGCCGAGTGGCTGACGTGGTGTTCGGCATCCTGATTATCGAAGACCTCATCGCGATCGTGCTGCTCGCGGTGCTGACCACGCTCTCCACCGGCGGTGAAATCTCGGCGCGGGAGCTGGCCCACACCGGCTTCCGGCTCGGCGCCTTCCTGGCCGGCTTCATCGCCATCGGCCTCCTGACAGTTCCCCGACTGATCCGGTACACCCTGCGGCTGGGCAGCGACGAAACGACGCTGGTGACCTGTGTCGGGATCTGTTTCGCGGCAGCGCTGCTGGCGCTCTCCTTCGGCTACTCGGTGGCGCTGGGCGCCTTCATCGGCGGCGCACTCGTAGCAGAATCGGGCCAGGCCAGGCGCATCGAGCACCTGGTCGTGCCGGTGCGGGACGTATTCGCCGCCATCTTCTTCGTCGCGGTTGGCATGATGATCGATCCCGGGCTCGTAGCCGAACATTGGGTGGCGGTGCTGGTCGTGACAGCGGTGGTGGTCGCAGGAAAGGTGGTCTCGGTGTCGTTCGGTGCGTTCCTGGTGGGCTACGGCACACGGACGTCAGTACAGGCAGGGATGAGCCTGGCCCAAATCGGCGAATTCTCCTTCATCATCGCCGGGGTGGGACTCGCCGCGGGTGCCACACGGCCGTTCCTCTATCCCGTGGCGATCGCGGTCAGCGCCATCACAACCCTCTCGACCCCGTGGCTCATCCGTGCCGCGGCACCGGCCGCATCCTGGGTGGACCGCAAGCTGCCCCGCCCACTGCAGACCTTTGCCACGCTGTATGAGACGTGGCTGCACCGGCTGCAGCATCGACCAGGCGGCGGCCGGTCGCCTGTTCGCAGGCTGGTGAGCCTGCTGCTTGCCGATGCGGCGCTGACGGCCGTGATCGTGATCGTGACCGCTGTCGAGATGGGCTCCGCGACCGAGCTGCTCGTCCACACCTTCGGCTGGAGTCCCGAACTCGCACGCTGGGGGGTAATCACCGGTGCCACCTTGCTGGTGCTCCCGCTGGTGTTCGGCTATTTCCGCACGGCGCGGCGGCTGGGGCGGGTGTGGGCAGCTGACGTGGTGCCGGAGGCGGCGAAGGGCAAGGCGGACTTTGGTGCGGCGCCGAGACGCGCGCTGGCGGTCACCCTCCAGCTCGCGATCGTGGTGGCGGCGGGCATCCCGCTGGTGGCCATCACG
>DASSOW010000491.1:0-2934 GCA_035700175.1 Gemmatimonadales bacterium
GCGCTCATTTGGCCTGCCGCAGCTGCTTGGGGCAGTCCTGCTAGCAGGAACCTCCGCGCTCGCGGTGATGCTCCGGCATCGCCTCCCAGCATTCACCCTGGGCGTGCTCTGGACGGCTGTGGCAATTTTCCCGGTGAGTAACGTCATCATTCCGAGCGGTGTGGTGCTGGCCGAGCGGACCTTGTACCTGCCGAGCGTCGGCGTAGCGTTAGGGCTGGGCGCCGTGATCGAGTGGGCGTGGCAGTGTGCCGGCAGCCGGAGCTCTCTACGGCATGTGGCAGTCGTCGCGGGGGGAGTGGTGCTGCTGGCTGGCGTGATACGCACGGCACTTCGGTTGCCGGTGTGGCACGACATGCGATCGTTCCGGGAGCACTCCTTGCGGGAGACGCCCAACAGTTACAAGACCCACTGGGCCCGAGGTGTGCAACTGTTCCAGTCGCAAGACTTCGCCGGCGGCGAGCGGGAGCTGGTCACCGCCATGGTGATCTTTCCAAATGATCCGCAACTGCTGGCGCGAGTGGCAGATTATTACAAAGGAACGAACCGCTGCGAGACCGCAGTGGACCTGTATCGCCGCAGTCTGGCGTTCGACGGCAGTCGGTTCTACCTTCGGCAGCGGATGGTGAGCTGTCTGGTTACCCTCGGCCGGCTCGATGAAGCAATGGCCGTCGCCCGCCGCGCAATCGCGCGTCACGAGCGCGGCGCCCGCCGCGATTCGGTGCAGGTGGACAGCGTGATGAAGTCGAGAGTCAACGGTCGACGGTCAACGGACCAATGACTCTCGACCATCTCGACTCTTGACCCTCGACCCTCGACCCGTAGCTTGGCCTGAGCGCAGCGAAGGAACCCTCGACCCCATGCAATACCTCCTCCTCGTCTACGTCGACCACGAGCTGCTCAACTCCCTGCCCGAGGGGCAGTTCGACGGCATGATGCGCGACTGCCTGTCTCATGCCGATGCCCTGAAGCAGGATGGCCGGCTGATCGAGTCGCAGATGCTGGAGGACGCGCCCACCGCGCGGTCCATCCGGGTACGAAACGGAAAGCTCCGGACCACCGACGGTCCCTTCGCCGAGACCAAGGAAGTACTGGGCGGGTTCAACCTGATCGAGGCAGCGGACCTGGAAGAGGCGACCCGGATCGCAGTGCAGAATTTCCCATGGGCGAGCGTCGGCTGCATCGAGGTGCGGCCGGTGCGGGAGATCGCGAAGGTGGCGGAGCAGGTCGGATGGAAAGCAGGGCTTCAGGCGTAGGGCTTGAGGCGTGGGGCGTGGGGCAGAGCAGGTCATTCACCTTCTACGGGAGGATGGCGTGGGGCTTCGCATGCTGGGAACTGCTGGCTTGTGCGCGATGGTCATTGCCTGTGGAGACGGAACCGGACCGTCCGATGATGGCACTGGGCGCTACCGGCTCGAGTACATGAGCGGCGCACAGCCGCCCTGGCGGTATGTCGACGGCGGAGGCGCCATCGGGGATGATGTCGACTCGGTGATGCTCCGCATGACCCACGCTGACGAATTCTCGATCATCTTCTACCTGCATGTGTCGACGCTGAAGCCGACCTGGCGTGGCACATGGACCAGGAGCGGGTCGGAGCTGGAGTTCCTGCCGACCGCCCACGGTTCGACGCCGACTACGGGGACGCTTGATGGCAGCAAGCTGACCATCAACGAGGTTTCCCGGATCATGCCCGGCATCGTCTTCCCCAACGGCTACGAGACAGCGTTCGAGTTCAAGCGGGTAGGTGACGTCGAATGAGGGTTATCCCGTGCCTGCTCGTTGTCCTGGTCACCGTGGCCTGTGCGCGCAATCCGGCGGCATCAGCTCCGGTCGCGGCCCGGGACACTGTATATCGGGATTCCGCGGTGAAAGTGGAGCGCGTGTCGGGCCTCAGCTTCGTTGCGCCAGCGGGCATTGCTCGGCTCGTGCCCACGCCCGATTCCCTCACGATGCACGAGGGTGAATCCCTCCCTTCCGTGGTGGTGTCGGTGGAAGGCCGAAGCGCCACCGACCGGCCGATCGCCGTTCCGGTGCCGTTATTCATCATGGCGAAGTCGCCCGTTGCCAGACTCAGCGGGGGCTACATCCGCGCGCTGCACGCCGGTACGACCACGCTCTATGTCCTGTATGATCCGTCGTTTGCGGATTCGGATGGAGTGCCGCGGGATGATCCCGGCGTGGCGAAGGTGCGCATCAGGGTGGAACCGAGGTAGCGGGCGGGGGGACAGCGGGGGTGGCGGCGGCAGGGAGTGGCGGCGACGGGCGGCGGCCGGGTGGCGGCCGGGCGCCGCCCGCAGTCTAAGACGCGCCGACTGCGATCGGATCGTGATGCCTGATGGCCGCTTGCGGTGCAGGGGAGCGGGACGCGCTGCTTACCGCTCCCCGCCTGAGGCGCCAGCGGGCGACCGAAGGCCTGTACCAGGATGCAAACCCGCAGTCTTTCCGGATTAGGCTGCGCGGCGTAAGATGGAACCACTGCCAGCTTGCGGTCGAAGCGAGCACGATCCGCGCCTCTCGGCCCTCAACCGCGCCAGCCATGGCGAGCCCCACGACACAATCAATGACCAACCCAACGACGGTCACTGCCTACCTGGCCGAGTTGCCGCCGAGCTCACGCAAGGCACTCAAGCAGCTTCGAACCGCCATCAAGGCGGCAGCTCCGGGGATCACGGAGCGCATCAGCTACCGCATCCCGGCCTTCGAGCTGGACGGTCGGCCCCTGCTGTCTATCGCCGGATTCAAGAAGCATGTCAGCGTGTATCCGGTGACCTCCGGCATGCTGGCAAGATGCGGCAAGGCCATCGCACCCTATCGGGCAGGGAAGGGAACCCTCCGGTTCCCCCTCGACGCACCGATTCCTGTCGGTCTCGTGGCAAGACTGGCCAAGGTGCGTGTGCGTGAGCTGAGAGCTGTGAGCTGTGAGCTGTGAGCTGA
>DASSOW010000492.1:0-4292 GCA_035700175.1 Gemmatimonadales bacterium
GGACGATCTACAGTCTCGCTGCCCTGGCCCGCCAGGGCGAGGCCGACCTCGACCGGCTTCCCTTCTCCATCCGGGTGCTGCTGGAAAATGCACTGCGGTTTGCCGGACACGGGATCGTCACAGAGGACCACGTGCGGGCGCTGGGACGATGGGATCCCGGCTCACAGGGGCGGGGCGAGATCCCCTTCATGCCGGCGCGGGTGGTGCTGCAGGACTTTACCGGTGTCCCCTGCGTGGTGGACCTGGCGGCCATGCGCGACGCCATGGCGCGGATGCATGGCGACCCGC
Source organism: Gemmatimonadales bacterium (assembly GCA_035700175.1). Classification (GTDB taxonomy): domain Bacteria; phylum Gemmatimonadota; class Gemmatimonadetes; order Gemmatimonadales; family GWC2-71-9; genus CAMLHP01. The sequence goes on from DASSOW010000492.1 coordinate 289, forward strand.
AGAAGATCAACCCGATCGTGCCGTGCGACCTGGTGATCGATCACTCGGTCCAGGTGGACTACTACGGCTCGGCCAATGCGTTCAAGTTGAACGTCCAGATGGAGTTCGAGCGCAACCGGGAGCGCTACCAGCTGCTCAAGTTCGGCCAGCGCGCCTTCCAGAACTTCCGCGTGGTGCCGCCCGGCACCGGCATCGTGCACCAGGTCAACCTGGAATATCTCTCGCCCTGCGTGCAGCTCCGCGACCAGCATGGTGAGCCAACAATGTATCCCGACACGCTGGTCGGCACCGATTCGCACACGCAGATGATCAACGGGCTGGGCGTGGTGGGCTGGGGCGTCGGCGGCATCGAGGCGGAAGCGGTGATGCTGGGCCAGCCCTACTTCATGCTTATTCCCGATGTCATTGGCGTGAAGCTCACCGGATCGCTGCCGCTGGGCACCACCGCGACCGACCTGGTGCTGCGGGTGACCAACATGCTCCGCGCCAAGGGCGTGGTGGACAAGTTCGTGGAGTTCTACGGGAGCGGACTTTCGTCACTGGGCCTGCCCGACCGCGCCACCATCGGCAACATGTCACCGGAATATGGGGCGACGATCGGCTTCTTCCCGGTGGATGATGTCACCCTGCGTTATCTCCGGAACACGGGCCGCAGCGCCGAGGTGGTCGAGCGGGTGGAGCGCTACTGCAAGGAGCAGGGCCTCTTCCGCACCGACGCCACGCCCGACCCTGTGTTCACCGACACCATGGAGCTCGACCTCGGCACCATCACGCCCAGCGTCGCCGGCCCCAAGCGGCCGCAGGACCTGATCGAGCTCAAGGAGCTGGACCGGAGCTTTGCGACGACCCTGCCGGGACTCATGCAGCCCACCGTTCCCGAGAGTCGGCGGCAGGCGGCGCAGGCATCGCTGGAGCGCTGGGCGGGCGAGGGCGGACAGTCACCGACGACGGCCACGATCGAGGCGCCGCCCGAGTCATTCGCCTGCGACATCAACGGCGAAGCGTGCGAGCTGCACGACGGCTCCGTGGTGATTGCGGCGATCACCTCCTGCACCAACACATCGAATCCCTCGGTGATGATCGGCGCCGGCCTGGTGGCACGGAAGGCGGTGGCCAAGGGGCTGCACACGAGGCCGTGGGTCAAGACCAGTCTCGCGCCGGGATCGCGAGTCGTCACCGACTATCTCAACAAGTCCGGCCTCACCGAGGACCTCAACAAGCTCGGCTTCCAGACGGTGGGCTACGGCTGCACCACCTGTATCGGCAACAGCGGGCCGCTGCCGGAGCCGGTGGCGCACGCCATCGAGGAGCATTCGATGGTGGCGGCGGCGGTGCTGTCGGGCAACCGGAACTTCGAGGCCCGGATTCATCCGCTGGTGCGCGCCAACTACCTCGCGTCGCCCATGCTGGTGGTGGCCTTTGCGCTGCTGGGCAAGGTCGACGCCGACATCACCGAGGAGCCCCTCGGCATCGGCAATGATGGTGAGCCGGTCTATCTCCGTGACATCTGGCCGACGGCGGAGGAAATCGCCGAGACCGTCACGAAAGCTGTCTTGCCGGACATGTTCAAGAAGGAGTACGGCGAAGTCTTTGACGGAGATGCCGAGTGGAAGGCGCTGCCGGTGCCCGAGGGGAAGCGCTATGCGTGGGATCCCAAGAGCACCTATGTGCAGGAGCCGCCCTTCTTCAAGGACCTGCCGAAGAACGCGCCGCCGCTCAGCGACATCCGCCGGGCGCGGGTGCTGGCGGTGCTGGGCGACTCAGTGACCACCGACCACATTTCGCCGGCGGGCGCGATTCCCAAGAACGGGCCGGCGGCGCGGTATCTCCGGGAGCATGGGGTGGAGCAGGTGGACTGGAACACCTTCGGGTCGCGCCGAGGGAATCACGAAGTCATGATGCGGGGCACGTTTGGCAATGTACGCATCAAGAACGGGCTGGTGCCGGACAAGGAAGGCAACTGGACCGTCCACCTCCCGACCGGCGAGGTCATGTCGATGTACGATGCGGCGATGCGGTATATCGACGAGGGCACGCCGCTGCTGATTCTCGCAGGGAAGGAGTACGGCTCGGGCAGCTCGCGTGACTGGGCGGCGAAGGGTGCCGCGCTGCTGGGGATCAAGGCCGTGATTGCGGAGAGCTACGAGCGGATCCACCGGAGCAACCTGATCGGCATGGGCGTCCTGCCGCTGGCATACGAGAAGGGCCAGAACCGCCAGAGCCTCGGGCTCAATGGGCGGGAGACCTTCGAGGTGACCGGCATTGTCACTGGGCTCACGCCGGGCGGGAAGGTCAGCGTGGTGGCGGTAGCCGAGGATGGATCGAAGAAGGAATTCCAGGCGGTGGTGCGGCTCAACTCGCATGTGGAGCTGGAGTATTACCAGCATGGGGGAATCCTGCAGCGGGTGTTGCGGGGGTTTCTGGCGGAGGGGTGAGGGATTAGGGGCTAGGGACGAGGGACGAGGGACGCGAAGTTCCGCGATTCCCCATCCTGAGCGCAGCGAAGGATCTGGCTGGCGAAGGTCGGAAGGCGGGGAGGCGACTCGCCGCTGTGCAGTGAGCCCTCCTGCCGTGGCAAAGGGCGGCTCGCGGGTGCCTGGTGACATCGGGTGCTTGCGAGCCGCTTCCGCATTACCGATCCACCACTCGCATTAACCTGGTACCGCTGCCCGCCATGTGGCGTGAGAAGTTGGGGTCATGGATGAGGCAGAGCTCCCGCCGTCCGGCGACCGCCCGCAGTCTAAGACGCGCCTGCTGACCCTTTTGCGAGCAAAGCTGCGGCTGGGCCACTTTAGCCTGCGAACCGAACAGGCCTATCGTGGCTGGGTCGTGCGGTATATCCGCTACTATGACCTTCGGCATCCGCAGGCAATGGGGGAAGCCGAGGTGCTGGAGTTCCTGCGGCACCTGGCGGAGGACCGGCATGTCGCCGCCTCGACCCAGGTCCAGGCACTGGCGGCCCTGCAGTTCCTCTATCGCGAGGTGCTGGATCGCCCGTTGCGGCTCGGCGGCCGCATTCCCCGGGGCAGGGTACCGGACCGCCTGCCCACCGTACTCACGCGCGACGAGATCGTGCGGGTGGTGGACGAGCTGGTGGGCGTCTACCGGCTGGTGGCGCTGCTGTTGTACGGCAGTGGCCTTCGCCTCATGGAGTGCCTCACGCTTCGGGTGAAAGACGTGGACCTCGCTCGAGGCGAGATTCGGGTGCGGCGCGGCAAGGGTGGGCGGGACCGGGTGACGGTGTTGCCTGCGGTGGTGTTGCGTGCACTGGAGGCGCATCTCGCTGACGTGAAGCGGCGGCATCGGAGGGATCTCAGCCGAGGCGCGGGAAGGGTCGTGCTGCCGGGAGCGCTGGGGCGGAAATATCCGCAGGCGGCGGCGTCCTGGGCCTGGCAGTGGGTGTTCCCTGCGAAGCGGCGGTACCTGGACCGGGAAACGGGTGAGCTGCGCCGCCATCACCTGCATGCGACGGCGGTGCAGCGGGCGGTGGCCGAGGCGGTGCGGCGGTCAGGCATCGGGAAGCGGGCGAGTTGCCATACCTTCCGGCACTCATTTGCGACGCACCTGCTGGAGTCGGGCTATGACATCCGGACGGTGCAGGAATTGCTGGGGCACCGGGATGTCAGCACGACCATGTTGTACACGCATGTGCTGAATCGCGGCGGGTTGGGGGTACGGAGCCCGGCGGACCTATTGAGCGGCTCGGGCCTTGCGGTCTTTCCGGATTAGGTGGCGTGGCGTAATATGGGAACATCGCCAACAAGCAGTCGAATACTCGTTAGACAGCCCGGAGGCTCTGCATGGATGATGAGGCCGAGTTCTTCGAGGACTTTGGGGCGGGCCTGTCGGAGGCCGACGTCCGCGCCCTCGTCGAGCGCGCGCGAACATCTGGCGACCGTGAGCTTCGGCTGCTCGCCAAGCAGTACCTGACCTTGCGGCGCGTGGCTTCGGATCTGCTGGCCCACATGGCAGAGCGCGGGTATGAGGAGCCGGAGGCGCCCGAG
>DASSOW010000493.1:0-5474 GCA_035700175.1 Gemmatimonadales bacterium
CCACCGACATCTGGGTTGGCGATCGATCACCGAGGTCGTGCAGGGCAAGCTGCTCGCCCACCACTTCGATGCGATCCACTGTTCCAAAGCGTTCGGACACGGCCCTGAGCTGTCGTGCCAACGGCATCGAGGGCGTGAGCAGTGACTCCTCTGGCATGAAGAACAGGCCGAGCCGAGCCATGCGTGGAAGCGTCGGCCGAGGTACCGTCGTTCCGTCGACGCTCACCCGCCCCACCTCGGCGCGCAGGAGGCCTGCCCCTATCCGCAGCAGGGTTGTCTTGCCGGCACCATTCGGTCCCACGAAATGGAGCATCTGGCCGGCCACTACTCTCAGCGACGCGTTCGTCAGTATCCGGCGCCGACCGAAGTGCTTCGTGACGCAATCCACTTCAAGGCGATACATGCCCGGCCAGCAAGAGAAGTGACTCCAGGAAGGCAGCCGGCACAAGTCCGATGAGGAACAGGACTGATTGAGCAACGCCCAGGTTGCCGAGCAGCAGGTGTTCACGCCGGCGACGAAGTTCCACCCAGCCGAGCGTGCCAGCGAGCAGGGCGAGCAGGGATGAGGTGCTGGCTGGGAGTCGGAGAGGCGGGCCCGCGTCGAGCAGGGCAATACCCAGCGCGAGGAGCACGCGCATGCCAGCCCAGATAATGACGGCGCGGGTGACCAACGCGACGAGAAACGGTCGCGGAGGCAGGGGCGATGCATGTGTCGCCCCTACGGTCGCATCGCCAGGCTTTCGTTGACCGTTGACCGTTGATCGTCGACCGCTCGACCCGTCACCCACCTGCCAGCCGCCGCATCATCGCGATCTGACCCGCGTGATAGAGCGTGTGCTGCAGGACGCCGTGGAGCAGGACGTACACGTCATAGGGCTTGCCGGCCACAGGATCGCGAAGGCGCGAGGCGGGCGTCGCCGCGATCGCGTCCACCAGCGACCGATAGGTGTCCCGCAGCCTTGCCACCGTTCCGTCCCAGTCCTCGGCTGTCGGCACGTCCCAGTCGCCGCTCGTGGGCAGGTACGTTTCACCATTCAGCCGGCGGTGGGCAGCGTCGAGCCAGAAGGTGATATGCGAGGTGAGTTCCTGGATCGAGTGTGCGCCTGCGGGCGGACGCCATCGACTCATCTCCGAGCTGATCGACTCCAGGAGCTCGGTCAGGGTCGGCCCGTGCCAGGCGTCTCCGTCCCAGGCGCGCTGGAACTGGTCCCGGATCCGATCCACTGATTCTGCCAAGTCCGAAGCGTGCATGGAGTCCTCTCCCTGCCAGGCAGGTGGTCCCGCCTCGCGTCCAAGGCGCATCGACTGCATACTACGAGGGACTGGAACGCAACACCAGCCGCCGGGGACAACCGGTCCGAGGGGATCCCGATGAGGAGCCGATGCAGACGTTGAACCGCATGCGAATTGCCATCCTTCTGTTTTCGCTCCTGTCCTGCGGTGTCGCGTCAGCAGCCGCGCAGACGGTCATCCTGGTGCGGCACGCCGAGAAGGCCCAGGTCCCCGGCAACGACCCGCCGCTGAGTGAGGTGGGGACGGCGAGGGCCCAGGCGCTCCAGGCAGCGTTGCAGCATGCCAACGTGCAGCACGTCATCGTGACGTCGCGGCGCCGGACCACGCTGACTGCCGCTGCGGTGATCGCCGCCCAGCACCTCCTGCCGGTCGTGATCCCGTACGGTGATGGCGACTCTGCCCAGGTGGCCGCGGTCGCGGCTGCCGTGCGGCGAATACCGGCGGGGGACGCGGTGCTGGTGGTGGGCCACAGCAACACGGTCCCGCCCATCATCGCAGCGCTGGGCGGCCCCAGGATGCCCGACCTCTGCGATGCTTCCTATTCGACGATATTCGTGCTCGAGCTCGGCAGCTCGCCGATGCGGCTCGTGCGCGCGCATTACGGCGCGCCGGATCCTCCCGGCGCTGACTCCTGCACCACCGAGATGGAGACTCACTGATGCCCTGCCTGCTCGCCCTGCTGGCACTGGCGGTGCCGCGCGTGGTCATATTACTGCTCTGGTTCTTGACCAACTGGTTCCAGGGAGTGTTCTCCTCAATTCTCTGGCCCATACTCGGCTTCATTTTCCTTCCCACGACGCTCCTGTGGTACACTGCCGTCCAGCACTGGTTCGGCGGCCACTGGGGGTTGTGGCCTGTCATCGGAATCGTGATCGCGCTGCTGATCGATATCTCACCCGCTCGTGGCAGGCGGGTTAGTGAGTCGTGAGTCGTGGGTCGTGTGTCATGGGGCACGACCCACGACCCACGACCGTTGACCGTCGCCATGCGCAAGCGTCGTAAGCACCGCGAGACGCTCTACGAGCCGCTGACGCTACGGCGGTTCATCTTCTATGTCGTCGGGGCTGCGCTGGTCTTCGCAGTGCTATACGTGGGTTACCTGGCGGTCTCGGCGCACCGCACAGGGTACGCCTGGGCGGAGATGGACTGGAACTCGAGCGGACACACCTCGCCATTCGAGTTCCTCCGGGCCAATGGCGTCGGCCGCCGGGGGATCGAGCACGCCGGCCGGGCCTGCACGGAGTACTACGAGATCCGAAGCCGCCGACCGCTACGGATGGACTGTTGACCTGTGACCTGAGACCTGTGACCTGCGACTATTCGTGACCCACGACTCCCTCGACCACTTCGCTCGCGAGCTCTACGAAGAGCTCCATCGCATGGCGCACCGCCAGCTGGCCGGCGAGCGCCCGGACCACACGCTCTGCACCACCGACCTGGTGCACGAAGCTTACCTGAAGCTGGGTCGGCTGGACCGCATCGAATGGCAGAGTCGCTCGCATTTCTTTGCGGGCGCCGCCCAGGCGATGCGCCGCGTGCTGGTGGATCATGCCGTGCGGCGCGGCGCCGGGAAACGTGGCGGCAAGCAGGTGCGGGTTGAGTTCGGCGAGGACCTCGCCATCGCCGACGAAGTCGGTGACCAGCTGTTGGCGCTGCACGAGGCGCTCGAGCGGCTGGAAGCCGACGAGCCCCGGCTGGCCAAGGTGGTGGAGTGTCGCTTCTTCGCCGGCATGACGGTGCCCGAGATCGCCGAGGCGCTCGACCTCTCACCTGCCACGGTGAAGCGGGATTGGCAGCTGGCGAGAGCGTGGTTGAATCGGGAGCTGAGAGCTGAGAGCTAAGAGCTGTGAGCTGTGAGCTACGAGCTATGAGCGGTCGCTTCGCCGAGCTCACAACTCACAGCCCACAGCTCATAGCTCACAGCGCACAGCGCACAGCTCACAGCTCACTCCGCCGGAATCGGATCCGTGCACAGCCGCACGGCGGTGTTCCAGTTCTCATTGATGCCGTCGGGGTTGTTGCCAAAGGCCCAGACATGCCGAGCCCAGCCCTGGAACCGGTCCACCCAGACAAACGATCCCCCGAGAATATCGGCGGGCTGGTGGTCCTTGTCGGCGGTCGTACCTGGCACGAAATACTCGACCGCCACCAGGCGAGCCGCCGCGAGCCGATCCTCGGGCGCCAGACTGGCATCGTTCTCCGCGGGAGCGTAGACCAGGAATTCCGGCTCGGTGACGCTGACAACCCCGTCGCCCACGATGTCCCGGTTGCCAGCTGTCACGTGGTAGCCCATGCCACGGGCATCCGACCGGTCCACGCCGACGGTGGTTTCATCAATGCATCCGAACAGCACCGTATATCCGGCCTCGGCGGCCTTCGCCGGGTTGTGCAGAGGCGCGAGCCACCGCCGCAGTTCCGCGTACTGTGCCTGCGATTTAGCCGACGAGCCTACGCCCATCGACATGCCGGCGTGGGCGGTTGCAGCCGCGGAAGCTTCGGTGGGGCTTTCACCGGTGCAGGCGATGCCGAGTGCGGCGGCACTACCGGCGGCGATGAGCGCCACAATGAGGGAAGTCGTGCGCATGACAGTCTCCATGCTGCGGGTGGGCAGCCCCGGCTGTCCGGAGCTGCGGTGAGTGAGCGACAGAGACAGAAGCCGAAGTCGCCGCCAGGTGAGCTCAACCGGACCGTCCTCCGGCTTCAACTGGCAGGGGGAAGGGCAGCCTTTGGCATGGGAGACTGGGCCGGATGACGGATCGGTTGCGCCGGGTGCAGGAGCTGTTTTTCCGTCTCGCACCGCTGCCGCGTACGCTGCGGCGGGACGCCCTGGCGCGGCTGGCCCGGCGCGACACGGCCATGGCGGATAACCTGGCGTCGCTACTGGCTGCCCATGATGCGGACGGACCCGTAGACCGGCTGCTGGCCGTTCTGGCGCCCGATGCCTGTCGATTCGACGCGGCGAGCGACCTGACCGGCACGCAGCTGGGCTCGTATGTCGTGCTGCAACCGATAGGCAGGGGCGGCATGGGGGTGGTCTACCGGGGCCGTGACGCTGTTCGCGGCCGCGACGTGGCGATCAAGCTCCTGGCGGCCCCGTCGCTCAAGGGCTCGCGTGGGGAGGCCCGTCTCCTCGCCGAGGCGCGGGCTGTCTCGGCCGTGGACCATCCGGCGGTGTGCGGCCTGATCGAAACGGGGGAACTGCCGGATGGCCGCACCTTTCTTGTCCTGCCATACTATGAGGGCGAGACACTCAAGGCGCGGCTCACCCACGGAGCGCTGCCGGCCGCCGATGCAGTCCGGATTGCGGCGGAAGTGGCGCGCGGGCTTGCGGCGGCGCACCGCAGCGGCATCATTCACCGTGATATCAAGCCAGCCAACCTGATGCTGGGCAGCGACGGGCAGGTGCGGATCCTCGATTTCGGGATCGCGAAACTGGCCGGCTTGCAGCTCACGCGGACGGGCGAAAAGCCGGGCACCGTGCATTACATGGCGCCAGAGCAGGCGCTCGGCGCCCCCGTGGACGCACGCGCGGACCTATGGGCCCTTGGCGTGGTGCTGTTCGAGATGCTGGCGGGCAGGCGGCCATTCGAGGGCGATGACATTACTGCGGTGGCATCTGCGCTGGCCCACCAGCCGGTTCCGAACCTCACGGACCTGTCGCCAGAGGTGTCGCCTCGGCTTGCGATCATTGTGGAGCGGCTCCTGCAACGAGATCCGGTGGCGCGATATGAGAGCGCGGATGAGGTAGTGGGGGAGTTGGAGAGCTGTGAGCTGTGAGCTGTGCGCTGTGCGCTGTGCGCTGTGCGCTGTGAGTTGTGAGTTGTGAGCTGTGAGCGAAGCGCTGAACGCCGAGCGCGCGCATCCACCGGTGGCTGAGCGATCCGGTTCAGGACCAGCACGGATTGGAGGATGCGAGGCGGATAATCGACTGGCGCCTCATCGCATTGCTGCTGACACTTGCTGCGGCTATCCTTGACGCTGCAAATTCGTGATCCTGCCGGTTCTTATCTCCCTCCAGGAATGCTCCGTGCCGTTCACATCGTTGGGGTTGCATCCGCACCTGCTCAAGGGCATCAAGGAACTCGGATTCATCCGACCCACCCCGATCCAGGCGGACGCGATTCCGCCGGCGCTGGCCGGACGGGATGTGCTGGCTTGTGCCATGACCGGCAGCGGCAAGA
>DASSOW010000494.1:0-5530 GCA_035700175.1 Gemmatimonadales bacterium
GGAGCGGCACCCGGCTGATTTCGTCGAGATACAGGTCCAGACTTTCCCGCCCCTCGTCCACCGCGCGCGCGATCTGAGCCGGCCGAACGGGACGACGCTTGGTACGCCCTCTCATTGTCACGCTGAACGCCTCCTCAGGGCCTATGCCCCCATTCAAGCGCCAAAGCCGATACTCATGTACTCCCATGGTACAACTTGGCAAATATACGAGCTAAAACGCTGAAAATCAACGGCTTAGCTAACTCCATCGGCGGACGCGAGTTGCATCGTTTCCGGACACCGTCCGGGCTGACGCACCCGCTCCCAGCGGGACGCTGTCAAATTTGCAGTCCAGACCCCGCCAAGGTTGTGCCCCGCATCACTGGCCGCTGTCGCAATCCGAGGGAGCTAAACGCGGCGACAACGACAATTGTTCCCAATGGCTACTGGCTGCCGACTGCCGGCTGCCGGCCAGTAGCTGCCAGCGACCAAAAAGGGCGGATCCACCCGGACCCGCCCCCGTGACCGGTGCTCACCAGGGTGTCAGGTCCCGTTACCGCGCGTCCCATTCCTGAACGACGACTCGGCGCCGGTGCCAGTCGCCGTCAGCTGCATGCTGCTATGGTCGGTGCCATCGGTGAGCTTCACGATCCCGAATGGGACCTCGCTACTCACCCAGATGTCTGAGCCCCGCAAAGCGTTGCGGTAGTGGGTCGCCCGGACGCTGCGGGAGCCAACCTTGAGGGTCTCGGTTCCCACCAGCGTGCTGCTCCGGCACCCGTCCACGATGGCCTTGAGCAACCCTGGAAGCCCCTGCCGGAGCCGGGACAGCTGCTGCGCGTTCAGGCGGATCGGGGGACCAGCGGCCGGCTGCAGCGCCGCCGCGGCCACCGCCGAGGGAGCGTAGGGAAAGCCCGGAACCAGGACCTGGGAGACCACCGGGGGCTTCCCGTCCGCAGCCACCCGGTTCTCGAACCAGACATTGTGAGTGCCGCCACGGTCTTCGCCGCCCACGATGGCGAACCGCACCTGTTGCCGCCCGTTCGCTCCCTGCGTCAGCTGGTACTCGGCGTAAGCGCCCGAGGCGGGGGTCGTGAGCAGACCGCCGCAGAGCTCTTGCGCCAGAAGCGCTCCCGGCGCCGCGGCCAGCGCGCCAAGCAGCGCCAGGCAACTCGTTGTCCGTCGCATTATGTAACTCCCCTCGTATCGAGGTCAGGACACATTCTTGATTTCGGACACCAGCGTCGCCAGCGAAGCCTTGGCGTCACCGAACAGCATGGCCGTCCGCGGGTTGTAGAACAACTCGTTCTCGATGCCAGCAAAACCCGAGCCCATGCCCCGCTTGAGCACGATCACGCTCCGCGCGTGATCGGCATTCAGGATGGGCATGCCGTAGATGGGGCTGCCGGGATCATTGCGTGCGGCCGGGTTGACAACGTCGTTGGCCCCGATCACCAGCGCCACATCGGCCCGCTCGAACTCGCCGTTGACCTGATCCATGTCATACAGCTTGTCGTACGGCACGTTCGCTTCCGCCAGCAGCACGTTCATGTGCCCCGGCATGCGACCCGCCACCGGATGGATGGCGTACTTCACTTCCCCGCCGCGCTTCTCGATCAGGTCGGCGAGCTCCCGCACGAGGTGCTGGGCCTGCGCCACCGCAAGGCCGTACCCGGGCACCACGATCACCAGCTTGGCGTACGCCAGCTGGATTGCGGCGTCCTCGGCCGAGACCTGGCGGACCGTCATCCCTTCGGAGGAGCGTGAGACTACTGTCCCGCCCGCAGTGCCAAACGCCCCGAAGAGCACGTTCGTGAGGGAGCGGTTCATTGCCTTGCACATGATCTGGCTCAGGATGATGCCCGAGGAGCCGACCAGCGCGCCCGAGATGATGAGCACGTCATTCCGGATCACGAATCCAGTCATGGCCGCGGCGATGCCGGAATAGGAATTCAGCAGGGAGATCACCACCGGCATGTCGGCGCCACCGATCGGCATGACGACGAGCACGCCCAGCAGCAGTGACAGGACGCACACGGCATAGAAGGGCCAGAGCAGCGACGCCGGGTGCGCCACCTGCCAGGCCCCGAGCGCCAGGACGGCAAGAAGCAGGAGCGCGTTCACCACCTTGAGGCCGGGGAAGACGATTGGCCGGCCGGAGATCAGCTCCTGCAGCTTGGCGTACGCCACCAGGCTGCCGGTCAGCGTGACAGCACCGATCAGGAGGCTGAGCTGGATGGTGATGGAGGTATCAATCGGGAGCGCGACGCCGTACAGCTCGGACTTGAGAAACTCGGCACCGCCCACGAGCAGCGACGCCCCGCCGCCCAGGCCGTTGAGCAGCGCCACCATCTGCGGCATGGCGGTCATCTTCACCGTTCGAGCAAGCCAGAGGCCAAGCGCTGATCCTACCACTAGCCCGGCCACAATCACCCCGTAGCCGACGATGCTCCGGTCCAGCAGGGTGACCACGATGGCAATGAGCATCCCCACCGCCGAGAGCCGGTTCCCGCCGACCGCAGTGGCGGGACTGGCAAGACGCTTGATGCCGACGATGAAACAGACTGCCGCGATGAGATAGAGGATCTCTTCCAGGGCATGCGGCATCAGCGGTCCTCCGGCTTCCGCTTGAACATCTGCAGCATGCGATCCGTCACCGCGTATCCGCCGACGACATTCATCATGCCGAAGACCACCGCCAGGAACCCCAGCACCAGGGAGATCCAGCCGTGTCCGCCCCCCGCCACGATGATGGCGCCGACGGCGGTGATGCCGCTGACGGCGTTGGCACCGGACATGAGTGGTGTGTGAAGCGTGGGCGGCACCCGGTTGATCAGCGCCACGCCGAGGAAGGTGGCGAGCGTGAAGATGACGATGCCGGCGATGAAACCCTCAAGCATCGGGCCTCCCATTGGGCGCGGCGCCATCCTTCACGATGCACATGGCGCTGATGATGGGATCATCGAGTTTGCTGCCGAAGCCGCCCGCGCCGGCCACGTGCTCCAGGAAGGTCTGCACATTCCGGCTGTACATCTGGCTCGCGTGGCAGGGCAGCGTGGCGGCGATGTTGACCGGGCCCAGGATGGTGACATCCTGTTCGGTGACGACCTCACCCGCCCGCGTCAGCTCGCAGTTGCCACCCGATTCGGCGGCGAGGTCCACGATCACGCTGCCGGCCCGCATCGAGCGCACCATGGCGGTGGTGACGATGCGGGGCGCCGGCTTGCCGGGAATTGCCGCCGTGGTGATGACGAGATCCATGTCCTTGATGTGAGCAGCGACGGCGTCGCTCACCCGGCGCTGCTGGTCGGCGGCGAGCTCGCGCGCGTAGCCGCCTTCGCCTTCGGCTGCCACGCTCGCCACGTCGAGAAAGGAGGCACCGAGACTCTCCACCTGCTCCTTCACCACTGGCCGCACGTCAAACGCCGAGACCATGGCACCCAGGCGTCTGGCTGTCGCGATTGCCTGGAGCCCCGCGACGCCAGCGCCCACGACGAAGGCGCGCGCCGGCGTGATGGTGCCGGCGGCGGTCGTGAGCATCGGAAGAAATCGTGGAAGGGCGTTGGCGCCGAGCAGCACCGCCTTGTAGCCGGCGACGGTCGCCTGCGAGGAGAGCGCGTCCATGCTCTGCGCCTTGGTGGTGCGCGGCACGAGCTCCATGGCAAAGCCGGTGAGGCCGTGCTGGGAGAGCGCTGCGACGGCGCGCCCGCCGGCGGGATCGAGAAACCCGATGACGACGGCACCTGGTGGCAGTGCCGCCAGCACGGCGTCCGGCGGCAAGGCTACCGCCGCCAGCACCTCGGTTCCCGCAATGGCCTCGGTGGCCGTGGACGAGAGTATCGCACCCTGGGTCGCGTACTGCTCGTCAGGAAAACCGGCGCCCAGCCCTGCACCTCGTTCCACCTGTACCGGATGGCCCGCCCGCACCAGCCGGCCGACGCCGTCAGGCACCAGGGCCACACGACGTTCGGCAGCACCGGTCTCCCTGAGCACCGCGATGCGCATGGACAACTCCTTACCGCCTTGGGAGGATGGCCAAATGTACGGCTGTCCGGCGGTGGATGCCATTCAGCGCATGCGTGTCACCCGCCAGATGCTGCCGGCACGATCATCCGAAATGTAGAGCGCACCATCGGGCGCCACGGCGAGCCCGGCGGGACGCAGGCCCGTGTCCCCGCCTGAGCTGGTCGCGAAGCTCTCGTACTTGCCGGTCGGCTTCCCGTTGTCGAAGGGAATGAAGACCACGCGGTAGCCCGACTGCGGCAGTGGTGCCCGGTTCCATGACCCGTGGAAGGCGAGGAACGCACCATTGCGATACTTCGTGCCGAACCCATCGCCCGGATAGAACGCCAGGGCGAGCGGCGCGAAGTGACCGGGGAACGCGATCGCCGGCATCGTGCGGTTGGTGCACCGGTCGGTCTTCCTGCCGTCGCCGCCGTACTCGGGCGCGAGCACCTTGGCGTGACGCGTGTTGCTGTAGTAGCAGTAGGGCCAGCCGTAGTCGGCCCCCTTGGTGACGACACCGAATTCCTCGGCGGGATCCTCGGCGTTCACCGAGTCACTGAAGCCCCAGTTCTGTCCCAGCTGGTCGCGGCCCATGATGGCGGTGTAGAGCGCGCCGGTGCCGGGCTGGATTGCGATCGCGGCGGCATTGCGCAGACCGGTGGCGTAGTGCGCACCGTCGGACACCTTCTGTCCCGCGCGGCTGGCGTCGAATACCCAGATGCCAGCCCGCTCCTCCAGCTCGGCGCAGGGATCAACCCCGGGCGACTTTGTCTGCCGGTCACGCTCCTGGCAGCTGTTGGTGCGGGAACCGAAAGTGACGAAGAGCGAATCGCCCTTGAAGGCCATCGCCTTGGAGCCGTGCCCCCGGGTGGGCAGCCCCGAGACGACGACTTCGCCCTCGCCGCTCGGCACCGGCGCCGCCCGGGTCACCCGCCAGCGCACGATGCGGTCGGACGGCGCGGCGTAGAGATAACCGCCATGCAGTTCGACATCATTGACGCCGCCGGGGCCAAAACTTCCGACGCGATCCAGGGCGCCGTCGTGGTTGGTATCGGCGTAGACCAGCACGCCATGGCCATCGCCGCCCTCCTGCACGGCGGCATAGAGGACACCATCGTCGCTCACCGTCAACTGGCGCACCGAGCCCAGCCCGGTCCCCAGTCGCTGGGCGCAGAATCCCTGCGGCAGCGTGAGGCCTGCATCTGCACAGGGCGCCTGAGTGCCCTGCACCAGCGCCGCTGCAGCTATTGCCAGGATGAAATTGGTCATGAATCCGCTCTCCGGAACGCTCGGCGTGCGAGCGTCGAATGGTCGTGAATGACGTGCGTCCGGAGTCTAGATGAGTTGGCTTCCCCATGCCAGCGGGGGCGGCGCGGCCGGCGCCCCAGAGGGAAAAGTCGCCTTTCCTATTGCAACAAGGGGGTATTGCTTCTTACCTTGTCTCCCGGTGGTGCCGGTGGTCTGGCGCAGTATCGCGTTCACCTCCACAGGGAGAGCCCCGATGGCAGCAAAGAAGAAGGCCGCGAAGAAGTCCGCCAAGAAGTCG
>DASSOW010000495.1:0-3770 GCA_035700175.1 Gemmatimonadales bacterium
ACCCGTCGGTGCGCCTGGCCGTCGAGCGGCCCGAACCAGTCTGGCAGGACACGCTCGGCTACCCGTGTCTGCGCGGCCGGATCAATGCGGGCCGAGATGAGCTGCCGCAGTTCCGCCCGAAGATCGTCGTACGTTCCGCAGGGAATACTCACTGCCTCGGCAAAGGGGATGAGGAGCGGGGCCGGCAGCCATTGCGGTGAAAGCGTGGGCACGCCCGCCATGGCCGCCTCGGCCGCCGTCGAGCAGCTGCGCTGGATTACCGCGCGCGCCTGCAGCAGCCGGGCGTGGATGGAGCCGCTGCCATCTACCGTGACCCCTTCGCCGTCCCGACAGCCCGCCTGATAGGGAGCAGGATCCTCAAACGGATGGGGCCGGAGGACCACATCGCAGTCCGGAAAATCGTGCGCCAGGTTCCGCGCCAGCGAAATCATCCCCTGCAGGGCATGCGTTTCCGCGTCGCGCAGGGCAGCGAGCCGGTCGGCGCTCAGTCCGAGCTCGCGTTCCATCTGCTCCCAGTTGCGTGCGGCCGATGCGAACCGCGGGTTGCTGAAGGAGAAATTGGTGTTGACGAGCAGGCAGGGTCGCGTGCCGGTGCGGACATTCGCCGCCGCCCGGCGCCAGCGGGGGTGATAGAAGTCGAACCGGGGGCAGCCCGTGACCGCAACCTGGGCCTCGGTCAGCAGCCCCTTCGTTACCAGGTGCCGGGCCAGCGCCGGACCCCATAGGCACGCGACCGACACGGCGCCCAGCAGCGCCGGATCCTTCCAGAGCAATTCGCAGTACGCGTCGCAGTCTTCCCACGCCGCTCCTTCGGTGTCCAGAACCGCGATCCGGATCCCGGCGTCGAGCAGGGCCTGCGCCAGAAGGGCGTTCCCGGGCCGGGCGTAATTGAGCACCACGAGGTCGGGAGCCAGCGCCCAGAGCTGTCCCTGGGCAAGGTTCAGCGGAACCAGATGGCAGACGACACCAGTCTGGGCCAGCGTTGCAGCGGTCAGCACGAGGCCGCCCAGGTCCCGAGCCGGGTGATCCACCACAAACGCCACATGAGGCTGGAACGCTGGAGTGGCTGCAGCACGGTGCCGCGCACCGTGCGGCCGGGCACCGGTGGGGACGCCGGATCGGGCGAGCGCCTTCATACGGCCACTCCTGCGGCGTCCGCCGGCGCCTGGGTGGCGAGATCCCGGAAGTGCTTTTGCGGGGACCTTGCCCAGAGTGCATCTCCGGTCAGCGCGGCGAGGAAGAGCGCGACGCTGTTGCCTCGGCCGAAGTGGTAGGATGGTGGCGTGCGCGCCGGGAGATGGTGCAGCGCCCGCGCCACCGCGCCCGGCTCTTCCGGGATGTTCACGATCGAGGGGCCAGCGAATCGATCGGTCTGCCGAGTCCCGACATTCACCGTCGGGATGCCGTAGACCGGCGCTTCGCGGATGCCGGCGCTCGAATTCCCGACGATCGCGTCCGCATGGCGAAGCAGCGACAGGAAATACTCGAACCGCATGGAAGGGAGGAGCCGGACCTGCGGCTGTCGCGCGAACAACTGCAGCTCCTCGATGATCTGCTCCGCCCCGGTGTCATTGTTCGGATAGAGGGCCACCACGTTGCGACCGGAGGTGCGCAGCCCGGCGAGCAGCGACCGGGTGCGGGCGCGCAGCGTGTGGGGCTCCGTGGTAACCGGGTGGTACAGCAGGATCACGTAATCGGCGAAGGGAATGTCGTACTTGGCCCGGACCTCCTCCGGGCTGGGCAATGAGCCGGACAGCATGATGTCGATGTCGGGCGAACCGATGACGAAAATGCTGTCAGGCTCTTCGCCCATCTGGACCAGCCGCCCCCGCGCCTCGTCGTTGGCCACGAAGTGCACATGCGCCAGCTTGCTGAT
Source organism: Gemmatimonadales bacterium (assembly GCA_035700175.1). Classification (GTDB taxonomy): domain Bacteria; phylum Gemmatimonadota; class Gemmatimonadetes; order Gemmatimonadales; family GWC2-71-9; genus CAMLHP01. The sequence continues at coordinate 1,877 of DASSOW010000495.1, forward strand.
CGCGTGCCGCAGCAGTTCATCCACCGTGCCGGAGAGCTCGCCGCCCTCCACGTGGCCCACCAGGATGTTGTTGAGCGCGCCCACGATCCCGCCTGCCAGGGCTTCAACCCGGTCGCCATGCACGACAAGCAGGTCGGGACGGCACTCGCGCACGAAGTGCGCGAGTCCATTCACGGTGTTGGCCAGGACGATGTCCATCTGGGTCGAGATGGCGCCGTCCTGGTTGATGTAGGGGTAGATGCTGCGGCAGCCGGCCTTCTCGATTTCATGCACCGTCGAGCCATAGCGCGCGAGCATGTGAAGCCCGGTGGCAAAGACGCGCGCCTCCAGCCCGGCGTGCGCCTGCGCCCCGAGAATGAGGGGCTTGAGCTTGCCAAAGTCGGCACGCGTGCCGGTGAGGAACAGCACCGTGCGAGGCTGCAGCGGTCCCCCCCTCATGGCGCGCCTCCGTTGCCGTCCGGCAGCAGGTCCTGCCACGCGAGTGCCGTGTCCCGGGCAATCCGGTGCCGCGCGCGGCGCCCCAGCAGGCGGCTGAATTCGCCTGCCCGGATTTCTCCGGTGCCCGGGCGCTTGACCCAGATGTTCCCCTCGCTCAGGAGCTCGCCCTCGGCGATCTCCGCGATCGTTACCACGCTCGCGTAGGCAAAGGCGATCGTCGGGGCTTCCTGCTCCAGGATGGTCTTGCCGCCGCCCATCGCCTCATGCACGGCGCGCACGCCCCGCACCAGGTCGGCCAGTTCGGCGGGATCCAGCGAGATCGCCACATCCGGCCCCGGCCATTGCTTGTCGGAGGTGAAGTGCTTCTCGAGGATACTGGCGCCAAGTGCCACTGCGGCGAGGCAGGTGTATAGCCCCAGCGAATGGTCGCTCAGGCCCAGCACCGCATCGGGGAACGCCACCGCGAGCTCCTGCAGCGCGCCGAGCCGCACGCTGGCGTACGGTGTCGGATAGATCGAGGTGCAGTGCAGCAGCGCGAACGGGATCGCATGCCGTCGCAGGATGGCCACCGCCGGCGCGATGCTGGCAAGGTCGTTCATGCCCGTGCTGAGGATCACCGGCTTGCCAAAGCTCGCGATGTATTCGACGAGCGGATAATTGTTGCACTCGCCCGACCCGATCTTGTATCCGCAGACGCCCATGCGCTCCAGCCGCGCCGCGGCCGCGCGCGAAAAGGGCGTGGAGAGGAAGAGCATTCCTTCCGACTCGGCGTGCTCCTTCAGTGCGCGCTCGTCCGCCTCCGAGAGCGCGCACCTCGACATGATGTCCCAGATGCTCTCGTGGGCATTCCCCGGCACCACCGAATTCGGGATCATCTCGTCGTCCACGACGTGCGACTGGAACTTGACGCACTCGCAGCCCGCCCGCCGGGCGTCATCGATCATGCGGTGCGCCTTGGCGACATCACCCTCGTGGTTGATGCCGATTTCCGCGATCACCAGCGGGGGCTGGCCGGGCCCGACGACGCGGCCGCCAAGGGTGAGGGTGCTCATCGGCAGGCCTCCATGCCGGGGTCGAGGATCGGCGGTTGCATCGCTGCCAGCGGCAGCAGTCGCTCGACCCGCAGGAGATCGGCTTCCGTGTCGATATCCCCGAGCGCCGCGATCGGGTCGCAGAGGAGGCCTCGCAGGCGCGGCGTGAACATGTCGCCAGTGGCAAGCAGGGTCGGGACATCGGTCACATAGACCAGGCCGTTCTCGACAACCGCCGGGTCGAGATCCTGGGACCGCATGCCCGGGGCATACCCGGGCCGATAAACGCCGTTCGTGAGCGTACCGCTCTTCACCGAAATTGGAGAGACCGAGACGACGGTATCGGGTCGGTGGGCCAGGAAGAGGCTCAGCGCACGTTCGACCAGCGCCGGCGTGCGCATCGGGCACGTCGGTTGGAGCGTCAC
>DASSOW010000496.1:0-3882 GCA_035700175.1 Gemmatimonadales bacterium
CTCGCAACTTCGTGACCGGCGGCGTGAATGCGCCGGATCTGTGCCGCATCGTGATACGGACGGCTTCCCTCGCGGGCCGCGGCCCCGACGACTGCGAAGCACGCCGGAATCGCGAACGCCGCGTGCAGGTCCAGCAGCTCATCGGTGCAGGGGAAGTCGGCCGCGCCAAGGTCGGCCGCGACGGGCAGGCCACGGCGCTGGTCCGCGTCGGTGCCCCATTGGGTGTCGTAGTCCCAGAAGAGGAGGAGCCGGCCGGGCCGTGTCATGCTGCGCCGCCCCGGGATGCAGCGGCGAGACCTGCCACCGCATCCGCGATCCGGCAGGCACTCTGGCCGTCCAGCGGGCCGCATTCACTGGTGGCAAGCGCCGCGCGCAGCGTCCTGTCTCGCGCGGGGTCGGCGACCGCGCGGGCCGTTTCGCTGACCAGCGTGTCCAGATCCCGTGCGAGACGGACACCGCCGCTCGCGACAATCGGCGCGTAGAAGTCCACGCGGTACACATCCCGGCAGAACTGCTCTTCCGGCCCCCGGCCCCCGCCGGAGAATGCGACGCACACCACCGGCGTGTCGAGCGCTGCTGCATCGAGACTCATCGAAGACCACATGTTGATGCAGACATCGGCATGGGCGAGCGTACTCACCAGGCGTGCCTGCTCGGCCGCATCGGTGAACTCCTCGCTACGTTCGCAGGGCCGGCTCAAGACAATCCGCTCGTCGGCGCCAGCCTGCGCCTGCCACCGCGCGAAATCGTCCAGGGGATGGAGCCGCACCACGATGCGGTGATAGCGTAGCGTGGGGTCGGCCGCGCAGCGGCGGGCCAGCGCGGACACGAGATCGGGTTCGCTCGGCGCCTGGCAGAAGGTGTTCGCTGCGTACAGCAGGTAGCGATCGTCCTGATTCAGCCCGAGGTGTGCCAGCGTGGCGCCCCGATCCCAGCGGAACCGGCCCTGCCGGTGAAAGTCGAACTGCGCCGTTCCGGTGACGGCGACCGCAGCCGACCGGTCCGGATGGAGCCGAAGCAGCTGGTCTCGCATCCGCTCGTTCCAGACGGCGTACTGGTCGGCTGAAACCAGGCGGCTGCGCCCGGTCAGGTGGTCGAAGCTTTGGATGCATCCCAGCGTCGGGATGCCCAGGTCGCGCGCTGCCATGACGTACGGCTCTTCCAGTTCGTCGATCCCGCTGGTGGCAACGACGACCGACGGGCTGTGCCGCCGCAGTTCCTCCCGATGCGGCTCGAGATCCCATGCATGTCGCCGAATCCAGTCGGTGGATCGTTCGACGTAGCGATACATCCAGGTCGGCCCGATCGCCGCCCCGGCCCGTTCGAGGAGGGTGACGACGAGCCGGCGCGGGCGTGCCTCGCCGCGGCGATACCACCACATGGTGAGGGCATCGTTGTTCAGGCGATAGCGCGCGAAGAAGGCGCCATGGTGCACGAGGTCGAGGGCGCGGAGCGCGGCCGTCGCAAGGCGGCCGCGACGTTGTGCCGGCACGAGCGCGCCGGCTGATCCTGCCACCGTGGTGCCGGGGCGGACCAGTACCCGGGCGCGGAGGCCGCGCTGTTCGAGCGCCGGCAGCAGCTGCGAATGCAGCACATTTCTGACACCGAAGAGAGTGGGGCAGAGAATCAGCGCCTCGGCGACAGCTGCCGGTGCACCGCGTGGAGGGCGCGCCTCCGAGGGTGTCGTCACCGGCGCAACGGCCATGTCCACGTCGCGGCGCACCAACGCCAGGCGCCGCACTTGCGCAATCGCCGCCGTAAACTCGTGCCGCCGGGGGATCAGCAACTCGCGCAGCGGACTGCCCGTCCGGCGGCGAATGGCAAGGCACAGCATCGCCGCGCCCGTCGCATACCCGGTCAACGCGGCAAGCGCCGCACCCATGATGCCCGCTGGCCGGAGCAGGACAATCAGCACGACCACACCGGCGACCAGCGCCGCCACCTCGCTGGCGAGCACCGCGCCGGTGGCGCCGAGGCCGCGGGCGCCATCGCGCAGGATGCCCGTCACCGAGGCCACCGCGGCCGCGGCCACGAGCACGAACGCGGCCGGCACGGCCGCGGCGAAGTCGGCGCCGAAGAGCCGCGGGATGGCGATAGGCGCCAGCGGACCCAGGATCAGCGCCGCGGCGATGGCGAGCGCCACACCCATGCGGGCGCCGCGCGCGAGAACCTTCCGCTGGTTGGTCGCGTCCGCTTCTGCCGCGACCATGGGAAACACCACGTAGCCGACTCCCGACAGCACCGGACCCATGGCGTTGCTCCAGGCCATGGCCACGGCGTACAGCCCGAGCACGCGCGGCTCCAGCAGCGCCGCGAGGATCATCTGGTCAAAGCGCAGCGTGAGGGCCATGGGGGTTTGCGACGCCATGGTCGGCAGGCCGTACCGCAGCATCGGGCGCCAGTCACGTGTATTGGGCCAGAGCGAGCCACCAACCCGGCTGCGCGCCACGCTCCACGTCACGGCTGCCAGCCCAGCGGAGGCAACCAGAAACGCGCCGGCCACCCACGCTGGACTGGTGCGGCCAGTGACTAGTGCCAGGCACAGAAGTCCGAGCCACGCCACCGGTGGGAGCAGGCGGAGCAGGTTCCATGTCAGCATGTCCTGGCGGCCCCGCAACGCGCCAAGTGGCATCGCGGTCAGGGCGGAGAGCGGAATTGCGAGGAGATAGAGGCGCCCCATGCTCACAACGGCGGCCGACTGCGCATGAAGCAGCAGCGGCATGAGCAGGTAGCCAGCGGCCATGACGGGTACGGACGCCAACAGTGCAAGGAAGGTCGCCGAACCGAGCAGGCGGGCGCCGCGAGCCGGTGCCCGGGCGGCGAAATAGATCGTCGCCTCGTGCAGCCCCAGGGCCGACAGCGAAGTCAGCACCAGCGGCCATGCCTGAATGGCTGCCAACTCGCCCCGGCCGGTCGGCCCCAGCAGCCGTGCCGCAAGCGGGCCAGACAGGAACCCCACGGCTCCCATGGCGAGGCTGGTGACAGATGCCTGCAGGACCCGGCTTGCAAACCGGGAGCCTGCTGCGGAGAGGGGAAAGCGCGCGGCCGCGTCGGTCATGACCGGCCGGCTTCATCGAACGGGACGGCGTCGCACAGCAGTCCCGCCCGGTACAGGCGCCCGACGATGCGTCGTACGGCGTCGGGACTGGTTCGACAGAGTTGCGCGATGCGCTCAATCGTCCGGCTGCCGTCCATCAGGAACATTGCGTCGAAGAGAGCGCGATGCCCTTCGGCGTCGTCCTGCGGGCTGATGAACAGCCCGTACCGCGAGCAGCAGACTTCACCCGGGTAACGCAGCGCCGGCGTCACCGCCCGGTCCACCGCCTCCAGCATGGCGAGCACGACGTCGCGCGAATGTTCCAGGCTGCCCGGCGGCACCTGATCCGGCGTGTCAGCGCTCGAGTGGTATTCGCGATAGGGAAAGTCGGGATGGCCGGGTGACAGCTGCCGGGTGAGCGACAGCATGGGGACGCGCACACCCGGTGCGTTGAACTGGCGCTCGTCATTTCCGGCCAGGCTCCGGAACGGCGCCGTCCACGCCGCAGCGTCACGCGCGTGGAGCGCGGCGATGCAGGCGTCATCCATCGGGGTGTCGCCCGACATCGAGAGCTGCAGGGCGTGCGGCGTGTCGCGGCCCAGCATTTCGAGGAAAAGGCCGCCGCGCATCTGCCGGATGCGTTCCGGAAAGCGGCTCAGGTACGCCACCGAGCCGATCGTCTCGGGCACGATGAGGAAGCGCACGGTATGGCGCGGGCGCGGGCCGGCAAGCAGGTGACGCATGGCGTCCACGCCGACCACCACGCCGGTGAGGTCATCATTGACCATGGCCGGATGACACAGGTGCGCGCAGAGGACAATGGAGTCCTGGCGCTCCCCCTCGAC
>DASSOW010000497.1:0-2577 GCA_035700175.1 Gemmatimonadales bacterium
CATCCGCCTGCCGCTCAAGCCCTTCTTCGGTGCCACCAGCATCTTCCTTTACGTGATGGCGTTCATCTTCGCCGGCAAGGGCATCGCGGAGCTGCAGGCCGGCCGAGTCCTGCCCATTACCTATGTGCCGGGCGCGCCGCATTTCTCGCCGCTCGGCATGTATCCCACCGTGGAAACGATGATCGCCCAGGGAACCCTCCTGGGACTCGCCCTGGTCGCGCTCTGCTGGATCTTCCTGGTGGTGCCCGCCCGCGATCGGCGGACGCAGGTCGAGGTCCCGGAGCCCATCGCGGAGCCAGCTGTCGAAAGCGACCTGATTCGGTCACTGGAGCGAGTGGATACCGATCTCGCTGAGGCCAGGGCTGAATTGGAGAGGTTGCGGGAGAGGTTGGGGGCAGAGAAGCGGTAGGGCGTGAGGCTTGGGGCGTGGGTTCACGTCTTCGCTTGGCCGCCACTCGCAGTTCGATAGCGGATCAGGCCGAACAGAAGGCGGCCGGTCTGCTCTGCTTGGTCTTCCAGCGCGTGGAGGGCGGCTCGCGCGAGAAGCTCGAGTTCTGCCGCAATGGCGATCTGGGTAAGCAGTTCTTGTAGCGATCCGCGCGCAATCCGCATGAAGCGCACGAATTCTCGAGTCGTGCCTCGGCCGGCGCCTTCGGCAATATTCGACGCAACCGAGACCGCCGCCCGCCGCATCTGGTCACCTAACGAGTAGCGCTCGTGCTTTGGCAGCTCGCTCGTCACCCGATACGTGGCGACCGCCAGTTGTCGCGCGCTCTTCCATGCATCCAGCTGGCGGTAGTCTCCCATGGCGAAGAAGCTATGCCGCCACTCGGTTTGTCAGGCACCCAAATAACGCGCGCCGAAGCAATCCCACGCCCCACGCCCCATGCCCCATGCCCCATGCCCCAAAAACCAAAAGCCCGCCATCGCTGGCGAGCTTTCGGTAAAAGGAGTGGTAGATCGCCCCCTGAGTATACGGAGACGGACCGAAGTGTCCGCTCCACCCTTCTTCGACCTACCACTTTTTCCTGAGATCCTGCTGTCGGTTCTTTATAAGGCAACGGCTGTGCCAAGTCGGTCGAAGGTGTTAAGCGTAGATCGCACAAGAGCTTACGACATCAGTGCCAAATCGCTGCCCAGCAATCCGGCTGTCAAGAAAATGTGCAGAATCTCGTCAAGCGAGCTAACATGTTACTGCGAAACAACTTAGATTACTGTCAATCAATTTGACGGTGGCACGATGTTGACGCCACCTAGCCAAGGTCCCGGACTCGGGCCCTCCCCCCGCCGCCACCTGGCCATCAACGCCACGCCGAGCAGTACGAGGGCCACGCTCACAAACTGGGCAATCGTAAACGGGCCGAAGAATCGGTCGTCCTTGGCCCGGAAGATCTCCACGAAAAATCGCTCCGCGCCGGCCCAGACCAGGTAGGCGCCAAAGAGCCATCCGGCCGGCCGTGCCAGCTTCCGCCACTTCCAGAGGAATGCGAACGCCACCAGCATGATCGCGACCTCGTACAACTGGGTGGGATGCACCGCCAGCACCGTCGTCGGGTCCGTCCCCGGCGGACTCGCGATGCCCAGGTGCGCAAGGTTGCCGGCGGTGGAAGGCGGGTAGCCCTGCGGAAACTTGACCGCCCACGGGAGCGAGGTGGGCCGGCCGTAGTCGTCGTTGATGAGGAAGCATCCCACCCGGCCCAGTGCATAGGCCGCGGCGAGCGCCGGCGCCGCCAGCTGCATGGTCCACCGCAGCGGCACGCGCCGGCGCCAGCCATTGAGGATCACCGCCAGCGCTCCGCCGATGAACCCGCCGTACCACACCAGCCCGCCGCGGTCGAGCAGGGTCGCCGGGTTGCCGGTGAGCGCAAAATACCAGAGCTTGGCGCCGACCACGCCACCCACCAGCGCCGCGAGCACGATGTCAGCGGAGTATTCCTCACGCAGCTGCCGGCGCCGAAGCTCCTGCGTGATCAGCCAGCCGCCCATGAGGAAGCCCACCATCATCATGAGGCCGTAGCCGGTGATGGGCAGCGGGCCCAGATGGATGATGAACGGATATACGGTCATGAGGGGGTGACCCCGTCTGAGAGTCCGGGAATCGGCAGGTCGTCACGCGGCTCGAGAGAGAGGCCGCTCCGCTCACCGCGTGCCAGGTGCCAGGCTCCTGCCGCGGCGATCATCGCCGCATTGTCAGTGTTGAGCCGGGGGGAAGCTACGCTCACCCGCGCCGTGCCCGCCAGCCTGCGGCGCAGCGCCTCGGCGAGGGCACGGTTGCAGGCAACCCCGCCCCCGATAATGGCGGCACCATATTCCAGCTCATCCGCCAGCGCTGCAGTCTTGGCAACCAGCACGTCGATCGCGGCGTCCTGGAAGCCGCGCGCGATGTCCGCGCGATCACGTTCGAGATCGTCGCTCTGCTGCACCGCTCGGCGCACTGCCGTCTTGAGGCCGCTGAAGGAGAAATTGTAGCGGTTGGGGCCGTCGCCGCCGAGCTCGCCGAGCATCGGGCGGGGGAAATTGAAGCGGTCGGGCCTGCCCCCAGCCGCGAGGCGCTCGATGGCGGGGCCGCCGGGATAC
>DASSOW010000498.1:0-4774 GCA_035700175.1 Gemmatimonadales bacterium
ACGGCTTCGAGCTCTGCCGCCGGGTCAAGCAGCTGGCCGACCTGCCGATCATCGTCCTCTCGGCGGTCGACGCATCGGAGGCCAAGGTCAGCGCGCTCGAGCTGTACGCCGAGGACTACGTCACCAAGCCGTTCGATCCCGATGAGCTGGTGGCCCGGATCCAGCGCGTCCTGCGCAGGATCCCGGGTGAGAAGCCACAGCTCACGCTCGGCGACGGCGAGGTGGAGATTGATTTCGCCACGCGGCGCCTGACCACGCCGGGGGGGACGCAGACGATCACTCGCACCGAGGCGCGCCTTCTGCAGGTCCTGGTCGGTGCCATGGACCGGATCGTGCCGACCGACCTGCTGCTCGACCGGGTGTGGGCCGAATCGGACGGTGCCGATCCGTCGTACGTCTGGGTCACGATCCGCCGTCTGCGCCGCAAGCTGGAGCGCGATCCCGACAAGCCGCGCTTCCTGCTGACCGAGCGCGGCATCGGCTACCGCCTCGCCTCGCTGCCCGCCGAGTAGGTCGCGGATCAATGCCGCTGAGCCGTATCACCATCCGGCTCATCCTCACCCTGCTCGGTGCGGTGCTGCCGCCCATCGTCATCTTCCATTTCATGTCCTCCATCTGGGCCCACGTCGTCGCGAACATCGGCTCGGGTACCGCGCTGGCGCTGGCGCTGCTCGGCGGCACCCTGTGGGTCGCGCTGGTATCGCTGCTGGCCGGCCCGTTCATCGGCGATGAAGCGCGCTCGATGGCCGCCATTGCCGAACGCGGCCGCGCCAGGCAGTCGGACGAGGAGCAGGAGAACCAGTCGGCTGCCCAGCGGCGCCTGGCGACCGCACTCGACGACAGGAACCGGCAGATCGCCGAGCTGGCAGCCTGGTCGGCATCAACGGCGCCCGCTGAGGACGCGCGACGGGTTGCGTCTGCCGCAGTCGACATCACGCGGCTGGTGACCGGCGACCCGACGTGGGTGCTGGCGGTCACCGTCTCCTCGAACGAGTCACTCCTGCCGACCGGCGTCTACGGGCCTGATCCGGACTCCATGGAGCCGATCACCGAGCTTCACCAGTGGGCCGCCACCACCCAGGAGCTGAACGTCGGGCCGGCCACCGTTGCCGATGGGCCATGGGGCGCGTTCGCGGTCGTGCGCCTGCGGAGCAGCCGGGAGTTCAGTGGGTCTCTGATCGCGCCGTGGGAGGGGCGGACGGCACCGTCACAGGCCGAGGCGCAGCTCCTGGCATTGGTCGGCGAGCACGTGTCGAGCGCGCTGGACCACGCCGTCCTCTACTCACGGCTGCGCGCTCAGACGGAGCAGCTGGACCGCATGCACGCCGTGCAGCGCGACTTCCTGCGCAGCGTCACCCACGACCTCCAGACGCCGCTGACGCGCATCGCCGCCCTTGCGGAGGAGGTGAGCGCCGATTCGCAGGGAAATGGCCAGGCCCTGGACGACCTGGACATGATCCGCAGCCAGGCCGAACGACTGCGCCGGATGGTTGGCCAGCTGCTCGTTGTCTCGCGGCTCGAGGCAGGAGCCGTCACCACGCGCCAGGAGATTGTCAGGCCCGTCCAGCTGGTGGAGACGGTCTGGGCCGTCCTCCGACCGCCGGTTCGGCAGCTGGACATGGACGTGCGCACCGATGCGCTGGCGATTGCCGACCCGGACCGCCTGGAGCAGGTGCTGTGGGCCATTCTGGACAACGCGGTGAAATACAGCCCGGGTGGTGGCTCGATCCAGGTGTCCTACACCAGCCGCCCTCGGACCCCCGATGTGGATGGCGCGGCGGGCGACGACGGATCGGACCTGATCGCCGACCTGCGCATCACCGATTCCGGCATCGGCATGGACCCGGCCACCGCGGACCGCGCCTTCGAGCAGTTCTACCGGGCGGACTCCGCGCGCCAGCTGGTGCCCGATGGGAGCGGCGTGGGCCTGTATGCAGCCCGTGGCCTTGTCGAGCTGATGGGTGGCCACATGGGCGTGGAGAGCCAGCTGGGACATGGCACCACGGTCACCATCTCCCTGCCGGCGGAGGAAGCAGCGATCGGGACCGGATCAGATCCGGTCCCGATCGCAGATCGCTAGCGAAGGGCTACTGGACGAGCCCGATGAAGTTCGTCCGCTCGTTGCAGGTCGGATCGGTTGTCGCCGTGCAGGGCGGAGCGCCGAATCCAGCCGGCACGCTGGGGTAGGAGTAGAACTCCTGGAAGTTGCCGCTCACGGTGACCGCGTGCCGGTCGTAGCCCGTCAGCACGAAGGCGGCAACACCGATGACTTCGTACTGCAGGTTCGAGCCGCCCCGGTCGTTCGTCTGGCGCCAGATCGGCACATACACGACCGTCTGGTCGGCGATGTACTGGTCCAGGCAGGCCCTTGCCCCACTCGAGTTCATGACGCCGGTCGCGCCGTCGAACCAGGTCGGGAAGGTGAACGCAGGGTTGTCCGGGAAGCACAGGCTGGCGACCAGCGTCGGGTTGCTGGGCGAGCCGAGCCAGCTGATCCAGCCGAAGTTGCCAGGCCCGTGGCTGCCCTCCGTCAGGGTGTAGTTCGTGCCAACTTCGTAGTCGGCGTCGAACACGCCGATCGGCAGCAGGACGCCGCTCGGCGGAGGCTCGAGCTGAGACGTCAGCGCGGTGGCTTCCGCGCCGACGTCAAGCGTGCTGATGCCCACCAGCTTCATGAAGAAAGTCTGCGGATGACGGTCGGTGCGGACACGCACGCCCTGGGCACCGGCCGGGATGGTTCCACCGTCGACCAGCGGTCCGAGGTCGGTGGTCACGCCAGTGCCCACCGGCTTGACGTACACGCCTTCCCAGGTGCAGGGATTGGCGCATCCGTTGTTGGTGGCGCTCTCCGCCACGGCGGCATACACATCCGAGCCGTCAACCGGGGTGGACGGGTCGAGGTACATGTTGGCGATGATCCGCGTGCCGGCCATCGAGGACAGGTCGGAGATGTTCTGCGACGTCCGTCGCTCGCGGAAGCCGATGCCGGTGTCGATCACCAGACCGGCCAGCAGAAGGAAGACCACCAGCCCGCCCGCCACGATCAGGAGCACCTGCCCCTGCTCGTCCCGCCGCGGGAGATGGCGGATGAGGTTACGCACGAATGAAAGCCTCCATGAACTAGAAGTTGGGCGAGTGGTCGTCGTTGCCATCAGTTATTCACCAGCACTTCGGACGTCGAACTGAGGTGAAGCGGATTGAGGCCCATGGCGCCCATCAGCTGGGCGAGGACCGGCGTGATCATTTCCAGGTCAGCCTCGGCCCGCACCGTCAAGACGTCGTTCGGCGAGCAGCCGAGGACGCTGGAGGCGGTGCAGGTCGCGGTCGCCGTGACGCCACCGATCGCATCCACGCGATCGACGGTGTAGGCCTCGATACCAGGGATGTCGTTCCCCGCTCGGGCCTGCACCGATCCCCAGCGCGCTCCATCGCGCGCTGCCTCGGAGAGGGCATTCTGGGCATACACGGCGCGCCCGAGGTCGACCAGGCCGAAGATGAGCAGCAGGAGGAGCGGCAGCACCAGGCCGAACTCGACCAGGGCCTGCCCGCGATCGGCGTCGCGATGACGACGGAACAGCCGGCGCATCACTTGTCCACCTGGATTGTCTGGGTCAGGCATGGCCGCGACAGGCCGGCGGCCACGTTCTGCGCGCCGACGCTGTAGTCGTTGTTCGGAGGCCGAGCCGCCGAGAAGTTCGCCGCGGTGAATCCGGCGCTGGTCCACACGGACTGCGCCTGTGTCACCGAGAGCTTCGGGCTCCGCACCAGCTGCGGGACGATGCAGTTCGTCTGCGGGGTGGCGGTCGGCGACGCCGTGGCGCTCGCGCTCGCGCTCGCGCTGGATGACGGTGTGCTCGACGGGGTCGCACTGGGCGTCGCCGAGGGTGACGGTGTGGCCGTGGCCTGCGCCGTGTTGCTCACGGTGATCGTCGTCGTCGAGCACGGCGCGACAGTTCCGAACGGCAGGCTTTGCCAGGTGATGTTCTGGCCGCTGGGGCCGATGGTGGTCACGGTCGTGGTGAAGCCACCGACGCTGCTCCACACGCCCTGGGCCTGGTTGATCTTGGTGCCGTTGGTGAAGTCAGGCACGGTGCAGGAACCGGGGGGCGGGGTCGGCGTCGGGGCCGGCGTCGGAATGACCACCACGCCCGTATCGTCGAAGTCGGTCAGCACGACCGACGTTGCCGAGGAGCTGAGATGGATGGTGTTTCCGACGAGGTCCGAGATGATGGGCGTGATCAGGTCGAAGGGAACGGTCGCCCTCACGTAGTAGAGGTCGCCGTCCTGGCAGTCGGCCAGTGCCTTGCCCGGCGTTGAGAAGTCTGTGGTGCCGGGGTCGAAGCACTTCGCCAGGAAGTCGGTGAAGGCAACGCCGTCGAGCTCCTGGGAAAGGCGGTACTGCACGTTCCGCGGATCGGGGCAGCTCGGATTGAGATTCGTGTCGCACGTCGGTGCGCGGGCGCCGAAGAATGCGCCCTCCTTGACGGCGTTCGTCAGGTTCTCGGTCCGGAAGTAGGCGCGACCCAGATCGATCGTGCCGATCACGATCAGGAGGAGCAGCGGAAGGGTCAGCGCGAACTCGACCAGGCTCTGTCCCTTGTGATCGGGGCGAGACCAGCGTCGGAGCAGACGGCGCAGTGGGTTCATGTCGAGTTTTGCCCTATACCGATTGCGAATTGGCGCAAGCCTAGCCGCTCCACCTTGCAGTCGACCTTACGTCTTGACAGGACCCTGCAGGGACCGCGGCAGTACTTTCGGGCCAACCCTGTGCTCG
>DASSOW010000499.1:0-4326 GCA_035700175.1 Gemmatimonadales bacterium
CCGTCACTTCGTCCTCCGCCGCGCGGGTCTGGAGCGAGAGCTTGCCCGGGAACGGGAACGTCTGACTGATGCCGACCATCTTCATGGTCATGAAGTCGGCGAAACCCGGCTCGCTCACGGGGAAGTTCTGAACGCCCGCCATGAACATCGGATCCGGGCGGGTGCCGGCCGGACCGATGCGCATCTGGGCGGCCTTGACGCGCGCGGTGGCGGCATGGATCACCGGACTGACGGCGAGCGCCTGCACGACGAGCGAATCAAGCGGCGCACTACCGGTTGGGGCGGTGGCTTGCGCCGCCAGTGGCACCAGCGGGGCAGCCGATACCAGCGCCGCGATGACGGCGTGGATGCGATACGAACGCACGTGAACGTCCCTCCTCAGGGACAGAAGCCTGGCCTGGCCGCCCCGGCTGGGCCGGGACAGACGATGGACAATGCTGGGCACGACCGTCGCCGGCCGAGCGTACATGCTCAGCCGGTCAGTCGGTCGTTCGCAGTGTCAGGCGCGAGGAGGGCGGAACGGAGTGGCGGGCGAGATGTCGCGAGGTGCCGTGGCGCCGAGATTCACCAGCGCTGAATACACGGGTACTGCGGCCTCGAGGCGATTCGAGGCCCCGGGAATGGCGAGCAGGGCGGGCATGCAGACTATCGCGAGTGCACAGCCTTGACTCGCCGCACCAGCGGGCACGACCTGAGAGCCGGTCATGTGCCGGGTGTCCGACATCCCGCACTCCTGCTGGGGCGCCCGCTCCGAGCCGGCGACACAGATCACCGTCCCCAGCACGGGCTGGAACTGGACCAGCAGGACTAGTGCCGCGAGCACGGACCTCATGAACGGAACACTATCGTGCAAGCACTGACGGCGCAAGCACCACGCGGGAGCACGCATCAGGATGCGTTACGGTGCGCAGCACGACAGCTGCGCCACGTCCCGGTCGAACGTCTGTGCTGCGAGCTTGATCCCCTCCGACAGCGTCAGATAGGGATGGAACGCGGAAGCGAGGTCCTCGATCGTCAGTCCGAACTTGATTGCCAGGGCCGGCTCCGTGATCATCTCGCCGGCTTCAGCGGCCAGGATGTGCGCGCCCACGAGCTTTCGCGTCGCGGCGTCAGCGACGAGCTTGACGAAACCGCGGGTGTCGCGCGCGGCGATCGAGCGCGGCACATGCTCGAGGGGGAGCCGTGACACGAGCGGTGCGATGCCCTGCGCGCGCGCCGCGCCCTCGGTGAGTCCGACGGACGCGACCGCGGGATCGGTGAACGTGACCACCGGCAGGGCCGTGAGATCGTAATGGCGTGCGTTGCCCGTCAGGGCGTTCTCGGCCGCGACGGTCCCGCCGTAAGCGGCCACGTACACGAACATGGGGTTGCCGATCACATCGCCAGCGGCGTAGATGTCAGGGTTGGCCGTCTGGAGGAACTCATTGACGATGACCTCGCCCTTCATCCCGAGCGTGACACCCGCCGACTCGAGTCCGAACCCCCTGGTGTTCGCCCGGCGGCCGGCGGCCACGAGGACCTGCTCGGCGCGGACAGCGCGGATGCTACCATCGGCTTCGAACGACACCGTGCAAACACCGTCCGCGCGTGTCACGTTCCGGATGCGCGCGCCAACACGCAGCCCGAGCCCCTCCTCGCGCAGGCAGGTTTCCAGGGCCTTGCCGATGTCCAGATCCTCCGATGGGACCACGCGCGGCTGGAGTTCCAGAACGGTGACTTGGGAGCCCAGCCGTGCGAACATCTGGGCGAGCTCGAGCCCCACGGCGCTCGCACCGATGACGATCAGCGAGTCCGGCAGGCTCTCCAGTGCCATCGCGCCGGCGTTGTCCAGATAGCCGGCCTCGGCCAGCCCGGGAATCGGCGGAATCCACGCCGACGCGCCGGTCGTGACGACGATCTTGCCCGCAGTCAGGGTCCGGCCGTCCGCCAGCCGGATGCCATGGGCGGAGGTGGTCTCGGCCCGCTGCTCAAACAGGGTAACCGCCGGGTGCGCACGCAGTACGTCCCAGTACTTTGCCTGCCGCAGCTCGGACACGAGTTCGTCCTTCTGGTCACGCACTGCAGCCCAGTCGGTGCGACCATCTTCCATCGAGACGCCGTGAAAGGGATGGTGCGCACGACGGTATTGCGCCTCCGCCGCACGGATCAATGTTTTCGACGGAACGCAGCCGACGTTCACACAGGTGCCACCGAGAGTCCCGGCCTCGACCATCGCGACCCGTGCGCCGAGGTCGGCCGCTCTGAGCGCGGCAGCAAAACCGGCCGAGCCACCTCCCACGATCGCCAGGTCGAACGTCAGATCGTCCACGTTGATATGCAATTCTCGGGTGTTCACGGCGTGGCGCGCTCCCTCTTACGAGTTACCCGCGCTCGGGCGTCGCGAAGAGCGGGTGCTATCCGGCAAGACCGTCGCGACGAAACCGGTGAGGCGCACAAGCTGCGCCGCGATCTGCGACGGCGTAACGCGGGTGGCGTCATACCGGACGACACCGAGGCTGTCATCCAGTGTCACGGTCGCGCTGTAAACGCCGCCGAGCCGCCTCAGAGCGAGTCGCGCGGTTAGCGGGCAGCTTCCGCAGGTCATGCCCGAGATGTGCAGCCGGACGATGGCGGTGTCCGGCACCTGAGCGGCGACCGGTACGATCTGCGAAACCGCAGCGTCGCCGGAGGGGCTGCCGGCTGGGGCTACAAAGGCGGAGCCCGTGAGTACGGCCGCGATCAGAAGGACGGACTTCGATGTTGCCAGCATGCGGACCTCCTAGGCGAGAACAAACTTTGACCACCACGGAAACGTGAGCAATGGCACCGCGACGATCGTCGCAGCCCACAGCAGCAGCCTCATCCGGCGACGAGCGCTGGGGGAGGCACAGAGAGTCCCCGGCTCGCATGCTCGTCGCTCCTCGCGCCGCAGCGTCAGGAAACCGAAACTCAGCGCCACGAGCGTCCCGGCGATGAAGTACGGCCGCAGTGGTTCGAACGTCGCGGCGAGCCCGGCGCCGCTCAACCCTACCGCCACGGCAACGAGGGGCCCGGCGCAACAGAGCGCGGACCCGACGGCGGCGACGACGCCACCCATGGCCGAGAGCAGCGTCTTAGTGGTTGGTGTCGCCATGGTCCTCCAGTGCCTCCAGAATGGGGCAGACATCCGTCGCCCGACGTGTCTCACACGCCGAGGCCAGGCTCTCGAGGGTCTGCTTCACGCGCTGCAGGCCGCGGATTTTCCGTTGGACGAGCTCGATCTTCTGCCTAGCCGACCGCTCGACCGCGTCGCACGCGGTGCCGCGCTGGACTCTGAGGTCGAGCAACTCGCCGGCCTCTTTCAGCGAAAAGCCGAGCTCCTGCGCGTGCTTGATGAACCGAAGGCGGCTGACCGCGTCATTGGAATACTGGCGGTAACCCGACGCGGTGCGTCCGGGAGCCGCGAGCAGTCCTCGCCGCTCGTAATAGCGTATCGTCTGAATGCTGACGCCGGCCTCAGCGGCGACACGGCCGATGGTGAGAGGCATAAGCACACTCCGGTTCACACGGTGGAAGCATAAACCCTGTACCATAGTATAGGGTCAAGGGTGCCGGTTGCAGGACTGCATCGGCTGCGTGCTGACCGCCCCCAGAGCCCTGCTCGACGGCTGCAGGACCGGCCCCAGCGCAGGCGGTGGCAGCGGGGCGACAGCGGCAGGGCGGCTTCCACTGCACAGGTCATGGCGTTAAGATCTGCCCAATGCGATACTCCGGGCTCCACCGGTTCACGGCTTGCCTGCTGGCAGCCTGTTTCGTCCTGTTCTCGGTCGAGGCCGGAGTCGCTGACGTGCATGAGGCGACGGGCTCGCCGCCAACGGTGAACCAACTGCAGGTGACCGACCAGGCGGGGGCTCTCGCGGTTGCCGCCGCCGAGGGCACCAGGTCGCAGGACCCTCCGGCTGATGACGGCCATCCAGTGCACGTCTGCCACTGCGCGCACACTCATGCTATCGGCGATTTCACGATGCATGCCGCCGCGCCGCTTTCATCGGACCATGACGCTGCCCCCAATCCGCCTGTTATCCGGATCCCGTCCGGCCGCCAGCAGGAACCCCTCATTCGCCCTCCGATCGTCTGATCTCTCCCAGCGTGGCGCGTTGCGCCCACGCCCCGTTCTGACAGCAAGCATGCTCTAGTTACGAAGCCCGGCCTGATCCGCCGAGCCGCGCCCGTTTTCAGGCAAGCGGCCGGCCGCCGGTGCCTGTCACTGGGAGATATCGGTACGTGAGACACTCCAGATCTGCCCTCCGCTTCGGCGGCGGGATCATCGCGTTGTTCATCGCGTCGGCGAGCGCACACGCCCAGACC
>DASSOW010000500.1:0-5623 GCA_035700175.1 Gemmatimonadales bacterium
CTTCACGTAGTAGCTCGATCCAAGCAGCCCGAGCTCCTCACCCGAGAAGGCGATGAATACAATGGTGCGGGCCGGCGGCGCGGCCGCGAGTGTCCTGGCGATGTAGACCAGTGCCGCGGCGCCGGAAGCATTGTCGTCGGCGCCGTTGTGGACCTTGCCCGTGCTGTCGGGATCGAGACTGCCGAACTCGCCGCCGCCCAGGTGGTCGTAGTGCGCACCGACAATGACCGCCTCGCGCCGAAGCTCGGGATCCCGTCCCGGCAGGATGCCGATCACGTTCCGGGCGTGCCGCTGGTTCGGCTCGGTGCTGGCCGCGCCCGGGGCGCTGGCGGAGATGTCAAACTCCTGGAACCAGCTCCCGCTTCTGGCCGGCTGGAGCCCCACGGCGGCAAACCGGCGCGCCAGGTACTGGGCGGCGCTATCGGCGCCGGGCGTGCCGGTGAGCCGGCCACCAAGCTGGTCAGACGAGAGATACTTGATGTCGTCCACCAGTCCGGCCGGGACGGGGACAGCACGCTGGGCGGCCAGCGGACCAGCCGGCAGCGCGAGGGCCGCAAATCCGGCCAGCAGGAGACCACGCATACGCATCAGAGAAGGCATCCGGGACGGAACGTGACGCAAGGGTTGCCGTAGAGGGACGTGCGACTGAAACTTCTGACGTCCTGACCGCCGGAATATAGACAGAGTCACCCTCGACCGGCCACGCCCGTGACCCCACGACTGCTCGCGCTCATCCCGTCCGCGGTAGCCCTGAACCTCGCCATGGGGTTCATCGTGAACCAGCTCGGCCTCCCGGTATACCTCGATACGACCGGGACCGTCCTCGTGGCAGCGCTCGCCGGACCCGGCGCCGGCGTGCTCACGGGCATCGTGAGCCAGCTGGTCCGGTCCCTGTATGAGGGTTTTGTCTGGCTCCCGTTCGGGCTCATTCAGGTGATCATCGCGCTGATGGCGGCGTGGGCGGCGTCGCGCGGTGCCTTCCGCGGTACCGCACGGTCAGCGGTCTGGGGTATCCTCACCGGCATCGTCGCCGGCCTCGCGTCAGCGGTCATTTCCTATGTGATCTTCAAGGGCGTGACGGCGACCGGCGTTACCGCCGTCACCACCCTGCTCACCGGCCTGGGCCTCTCGCGCCAGGGCGCGGTCACCGCGGCGAGCGTCGGCACGGATGTGGTGGACAAGCTGCTGGTGTTCCTGCTGGTGGGTGTGGTGCTGAGGGGGTTGCCGGAGCGGATGCGAGTCGTGGGTCGCGGGTCGTGAGTCGCGGGTCACGAGTATCCCATTGCGAGGCAGCGAAGCTGCCGAAGAAACCTTGCAGCCTTACCGCGATCTGGGCGGAGCTCCGCCTCGGACTCCAATGTCGGGCTGCAAGGTTGCTTCGCGCCTTCGGCGCTCGCAATGACAGCGCACTGCCACCCACGACCCACGACCCATGACCCATGACCCACGACCCGTGACCCTCCACCCCTTCACGCCATTCCTCCTCGTCCTCGCCACTGCGCTCCTCGCCGTGCTGCTGCCGGCGCCGTGGGGGCCGGTGGTGCTGGTGGTCGGGGCGACCGTCATCGCCCTCCTGCTCGGTGCCTTCCGCCAGGCAGGTGCCGCCCTGCTGCTCACCCTGCCGCTCTGGATCTTCCTGCTCATACTGCACGGCGCCATGCGCGGTGGCGAGGGATGGCTCGCGGCCGTTGCGCAGGGGTCGCGGCTCACCGCCATCATCCTCGCATCGCTGCTGGCGTACCGCGCGTTCCAGCCCTCACGCTTTCTCGATGCGGCGGCGACACGCGGCTGGTCGTCGAGCGCGGCACTGCTGGTCCTCGCCACGCTGCAGGCGGCGCCGAGACTGCGCGCGCGAGTGACGCGGATCCTCGAGGCCCAGCGATCACGTGGCCTTCAGGTGCGCGGCCGTCCGCTGGGCCGAGCCCGCGCGCTCGTGCCCGTTACCCTGCCGCTCATCCTGCAGACGCTGGGCGAAGTGGACGCGCGAGCCATGGCGCTCGACACCCGCGGCGTGGGAAGTGCCCATCGCACGCCGCTTGAAATCATCCGCATGCATGGGCTCGACTGGTTTCTCCTCCTGCTGGCCCTCGGCGCAACACTCCTGGCGCTCATCTGGCGCGTGCTCGCGTGAGCGCATTCACCGCGACGGGAGCCGGCTTCCGCTATGACGCGGGCGACGCCGCCGCGCTGGTCGATGTGACATTGTCGCTCAATGCCGGGACGGTGACCTGGTTTACCGGGGCGCCGGGTGCCGGCACCAGTACGCTGCTGCTGCTCGCCGCCGGGCTCGCGCCGCTGCATACCGGCGGCACCGCTACCGGCGTTGTGTCACTTCTCGGGGAGAATCCGCAGTCGGCTGAAGGCCGGGAGCGGCTTGCGGGCCGGGTGGCGTACGTGTCGGCCGATCCCGCGAGCCAGCTCTCCGGGATCGCCGAGACGGTGCGGCGGGAAGTGGCGTTTGCGCCGGCCAACCTGGGACGGCAGAGGGAGCAGATCCTCGCGTCCGCCGCGCGCGCCATGGAGAGGATGGAAATTGCGCATCTTGCGGAGCGGGCACCCGCATCGCTCTCAGGCGGTGAACAGCAGCGGGTGGCGGTCGCCTCGATGCTGGCGCTCGAACCTGGGGCGTGGCTGCTGGACGAACCGGGCAGCGCGCTCGATGCGCGCGGACGGGAGACCCTTGCTGCGGTGTTGCGGGACGAGGCGAACCGGGGCGCGCTCGTGATGGTGGCGAGTGAGGACGCCGACTGGCTGGTGGGGTGGTCGGACCGGCTCATAGTGATGAAAGCGGGCCAGCTGGTGCAGGACGGCACGCCGGCAGCGCTGCTCGCCGATCCATCCCTCGCGGAAACCGGTGCCGGCAGCACCGCTATTGCCACTTTTGCCCGCGCGCTCGCGGAGCGTGACCAGCGTCTTGCGTCAGCGAGTTATCCGGTGACCGTGCAGGACGCGCTGGAGCGATGGGCATGAGTGCGGTGCTGGAATTCGATCGGGTGAATTTTGCTTATCCCGGGAGCGATGTCAGTGCGCTCACCGAGCTGAGCCTGTCCATCTCCGAAGGTGAAAGCCTCGCCCTGCTCGGCCCCAATGGTGCCGGCAAAACCACGGCGCTCCGGCTCGCGATGGCGCTGCTTCATCCTGTTAGTGGTGAAGTCCGGGTCATGGGCAAGGCGACGGTCGGTCGCATGCCGGAGGACGTGGCGGGCAACGCCGGCTTTCTCTTCCAGCGGCCGGAGCACCAGCTCTTTGCCAGCAGCGTGCGTGAGGACGTGGCGTTCGGCCCTCGCCAGCTGGGACAGGACAACATCGACGAAGTCGTGGAACGAGCACTCGACCAGCTGGAGCTGGGCGATGTGGCATCGGTGCACCCATACGATCTTCCCGCGCCGCGCCGCCGACTGGTGGCGCTGGCCGGAGTGCTCGCCCTCAGGCCTCGGCTCCTGCTGCTCGATGAGCCGACCGCGGGGCTGGATCGGCATTCGCGCCTGCTGGTGCGGCGAGCCCTCGCGGCCCATCGCGCCGAAGCCGGTGCGGTGGTGGCCGTCTCGCATGACGGCGAGTTCGTCCTGGAGGCGCTGGACCGAGCTGTCACGCTGGAGCACGGCCGAGTGGTGGGCGACGGCGGCTCGGCGGAGGCGCTGGGCCGCCTGGGTGCACCGCCGGCTCCGGCGTGGGCCCGGCTCGTGGCCCAGATGGGTGCTGCTCCCGCCCAGTGGCGCTTCGAGCCGGCCGTGGAATTCGTCGCCATGCGTTGCCGAGCGGCGCCTGATGCGTAATCTTACGGAACTGCCATGACTGAACCTGCCCAGCTCGCGTTCGAACTGGCCTCCATGATCTTCCTGCTCCGGGACCGTCCCGACGCCAGGGAAGACCAGGCCGCCCAGTTCAAGACCCTGTTTGCCGCGATGGCCGGCCGCGGCCTCGACCTGCGCGCCGGTGAGGACGGCCTCGCCGTGAGTGGCACTCGGCTCCAGGACACCCAGCCGCTGGTCGGCGGCCTGCGCACCCACCTGCTCGATCGGGGCGTGGGTGAGCTGCGGATGGCGTCCACGGTGCGGCCGGCGCAATTGCTGGATGTGCTCAAGGCGCTGGCGGAGCCGCCAGGGCGATACCGCTCCCTCCATGAGATGGCCATCTCATTTGACTCGTCGGTGCGCGAGGTGCTGGTGCTGTCACCGCCGGCGCCGAGTGGCCCGGTGGAATCGGGCGACTGGAACGCTTATGGCGAGGTGGCCCATGCGGTGGCGGATCAGGCCGCCGAAGTAGTGCGCCCGTCGGTGACGATGCGCCTGGAGCTGCTGCCCGATCATCTCGACGCGATCACGCGGGATCCGTCCGCATCGGACGTGCCGGAGCGGCTCAACGAGGTGGTGCGGGCGGCCGACGACCTTGCGGCACAGGACGACTGGACGCGCCTCCTCTCCGCGGCGGCGACCATCGTGCGGGCGGAGGAGCGCGCGCGCACTTCGCCCAACGCGCGGAGTTACGGCATCGCCATCCGGCGCATGATGCCGAGGTCCGTGGTGGAGCGCATTGCCCGGCTGGTGCCGCAGCAGGAGCAGCGGGCGGATGCGCAGGTCGTGCTGCAGCGCGTGGGGGCCGATGGCACCGAGGCGCTGCTCGGCCTCCTGGCCGGTTCGGACAAGATGGAGGAGCGGCGCGCCTACTACGCGGCGCTCCGGCAGATGACCGAAGGCACCGACCTGCTGGTCAACATGCTCACGCATGATGAATGGTTCGTGGTGCGGAACGTGGCCGACCTGTGCGGTGAGCTGCGGATCGACAGCGCCGTACCAAAACTTGCGAAGCACGTGACCCATGGTGACGAGCGGGTGCGGAAATCGGTGGCGGCGGCGCTGGCGCGGATCGCGGCGCCGGGATCGGCGGAGCCGCTCCGCAGCATGCTGAAGGACAAGTCGCCGGCGGTGCGGCTGGCGGTGGCGCAGAACCTGGACGAGCGGCTGCGCGGGCTCGCCATGACGGTTACCGTGGCGCTGGATGACGAAAACCGGGCCGACCTGGTGCGGGAATACCTGCTTGCGCTGGGACGGATGAAATCGGCCGAGGTGGTGAAGGTGCTGTCGAAGGCGGCGGAACCCGGCGGCAAGATCTTCGGCCGGAAGCCGCTGTCCAGCAGGATTGCGGCGATAGAGGCGCTGGGATTGGTCGGCACCACCGCGGCGCGCTCGGCGCTGGAGGCGTTGCGGAAGGATGGCGATGCGAGTGTGCGGGAGGCGGTGGAGAAGGAGCTGAGCGGGGAGCTGTGAGCTGCGAGCTGCGATGGGGCCGGGTCGTTGGAGCGAGTATAGTTTGGAGCAACTAATACTCCTGCTGGCCACGATTACCGTCGCAATGATCAACATGGTGTTCAGCTTCCTGGCCGGACTTTACAAATCGGAGGATGGCTCCGGCTTGGATCTCATGCTGACGGAGATGAACCCGCTCAAGCACCTGGAGCTCCTTCGCCCGAGCAAATTTCTCCCTCGCGGAAGGCGGTACCTCTACGCTTCCTGGGCGACTGCGATTGTTCAGGTGATCCTGATGATTCTTCTGATCATCTCCGGAACGTTCTGAGCCAACTCGAGCTTTAGTGAGTGGCCACGGTTGAATCACAGGGCGCCCT
>DASSOW010000501.1:0-3372 GCA_035700175.1 Gemmatimonadales bacterium
ACAGGTGACGGGCCGCTTGGCGGACCGGTTCAATGCGGGATGGAGCGAAAACAGGGCGAGCAGGTTGGCAAGGCGAGCAGGGCGAGCAGGAGGTCGACGGTCGACGGTCAACGGTCGGGAGCACCGAAACTCATCTGATCGTCCCCCCGACGAACGTCGGGGTGACGGCGTGGAAACTTCCTGCTCGCCCTGCTCGCCCTGCTCGCCTTGTCAGGCCACTGCCCCGTGGCACTTCTTGTACTTCTTGCCTGACCCGCAGGGGCAGGGATCGTTCCGGCCCACCTCGGGCACGCTTCCCTGCGCCGAGCTAAGCCGCCCCAGGGATGTGTTCACCGCCGCGGGCGGCGGCGGCGCCGCCGGGGCCGAACCCATGAAGAGCGCGTCGGCCGTGTCCCTGGCCGGCGTCGGGGGCGGTGGCGGCGGTGGCGCGGGCCGGCGAGGCGGCTCCGTCTGCACCTGCACCTTGAGGAAGCGCTCGGAGAAGCCGTTCTGGATGTCCGCCATCAGCCCCTCGAACATCTCGTACGCTTCCTTCTTGTACTCCACCAGCGGGTCGCGCTGGCCGTAGCTGCGGTAGTGGATGGCGTTCCGCAGCTGGTCCAGGTCGTAGAGGTGGTCCTTCCACTTGTCGTCGAGGACCGTGAGCATCACCTGCGAGAGAATCTGCGCGTCGACGTCCGGAATGCCGATCTTCTGCCCGAACTCGTGCAGGTAGGTCACCTTCCGCTCGAACGCCGCGCGGCCCTCGTCGGTGGCTGCCGTGACGATGTCCTCGAGATCGGGGGTCGCCTCGGCGTCAAGCACCTGCTGCGGGCTGACCAGGAACTGCAGCATGATCGACTGCACCAGTCCCTGGCGGTCGAACTCCTCCGGCTTTTCCGTATCGGCAAGGAAGGTGCGGACGTGGCGCTCGATCGCACCCTCGATCATCCGGATCGCTTCCGCCTTGACCTGCTCACCGCGCTCCAGCGCAAAGAGCCGCATGGAGTAGACCACCTCGCGCTGCTGGTTCATGACATCGTCATACTCCAGCAGCCGCTTCCGCGACTGGAAGTTCTGCAGCTCCACCCGCTTCTGCGCGGTCTCAATGGCGCGCGAGACCAGCCGGCCAGTGATGACCTCGCCCTCCTCCGCCCCGCTCTTGTCCATCCACGCCGCGATGCGTTCGGAGCCGAACAGCCGCATCAGGTCGTCTTCCAGCGAGAGGAAGAAGATGGACTGCCCCGGATCACCCTGGCGGCCGGAGCGGCCACGCAGCTGCCGGTCAATGCGCCGGGATTCGTGGCGCTCCGTCCCGATGATCTGCAAGCCAGCCTCGTCCGCGGCGAGGTCGAGTGTCTTGCCAAGCTTGATGTCGGTGCCTCGGCCGGCCATGTTGGTCGCGATGGTGATGGAGCCGGCCTGGCCAGCCTGCGCCACGATCTCGGCCTCGCGCTGGTGGTACTTGGCGTTCAGCACTTCATGCTTGAGGCCGCGCCGCTTGAGCATCTTGCTCAGCGTCTCCGAGACGTCCACGTTCACGGTGCCGATGAGCGTTGGCAGCTCGGCGTTGTGAAGCCGTTCCACCTCGTCGAGGAGCGCGTTGTACTTCTCCCGGCGCGTCTTGTATATCCGGTCGGGCTGGTCCCGCCGCCTGATGGGACGGTTGGTGGGTACGACGTTCACTTCGAGCCCGTAGATCTGGAAGAACTCCCCTTCCTCCGTCTCCGCCGTGCCCGTCATGCCCGCGAGCTTCTCGTACATCCGGAAATAGTTCTGGATGGTGATGGTGGCGAGCGTCTGGGTCTCGCCCTTCACCTGGACGCCTTCCTTGGCTTCCACTGCCTGGTGGAGGCCGTCCGACCAGCGCCGGCCCGGCAGTACGCGGCCCGTGTATTCATCCACGATCAGCACCTGGCCGTCCTGCACCAGGTAGTCCACGTCCTTCTCGTACAGCGCATGGGCCTGGAGCAGCTTGTGGATGATGTGCAGCTTCTCGCTCTTGGCGGCGTAGGCGCCCTCGAGCTCCGCCCGCGCTTCCACTCGTTGCGCCGGCGTGAGGTCCGGGTCGTGGTCCACCCGGTGAATCTCTTCCGAAATATCCGGCACGATGAAGAGCTGTGGGTCACCCGGCGACAGCGCCTCGGCGCCCCGGTCGGTCAGGTGCACCGAATGGCCCTTCTCATCGAGCACGAAGTACAGCCGGTCCTCGATGTTGCGGAGCCGCTGCTGCTTGATGGGCAGCTTGCGGTCGGCGAGGGCCTCGAGCTCCACCTTCTGCACCAGCTGCTTGAGCCCCGGCTCATTGAGCAGCTTCAGCAGCTTCTTGTTCTTGGGCATGCCGAGCTGCGACTGGTACAGCAGGACACCACCATCATGGCGCGTCTTGGGATCTTCGAGCAGGGGCTCGGCCTCGGCCAGCAGGCCGCTCACCACGGTGCTCTGCTTCCTGGCCAGCTCGGCTACCTGCCGGTTGAACTGCTGGTACTTGTCATCCTCCGCATGCCCCACGGGGCCGGAGATGATAAGCGGCGTCCGGGCCTCGTCGATGAGGATCGAGTCCACCTCGTCGATGATGGCGTAGATATGCTCGCGCTGGACCCGCTGGTCGAGCGTGAACACCATGTTGTCGCGCAGGTAATCGAAGCCGTATTCGTTGTTGGTGCCATAGGTGATATCCGCCATGTAGGCGGCCCGGCGCTCGGGCGACTGCGGCTGGGTGTCGTCAAGGCACGCGACGGTGAGCCCGAGATAGGTGTAGAGATGGCCCATCCACTGCGAGTCGCGGCGGGCGAGATAATTGTTGACCGTGATGAGGTGACAGCCGCGGCCGGTCAGCGCATTAAGGTAGAGCGGTAGTGTGGCCACGAGGGTCTTGCCCTCGCCGGTCGCCATCTCGGCGATCCGTCCCTCGTGCAGCACGATCCCGCCGATCAGCTGCACGTCATACGGCACCATGTCCCAGGTGAGTTCGGCACCCGTCACCATCACCGTCGTGCCGAGGAGGCGCCGGCAGGCCTCCCGCACGGTGGCAAAGGCCTCGGGCAGGATTTCCTCGAGCACTGCCGCAATGGCTTTCCGGTACTGCTCTTCGAGATCAGCGGTCTGCTGCTCGAGGCGGTCGCGCTCGGCCGGATCAGCGGCGTCGCGCTTGGCCTCCCTGGCCTCGCGGACGCGGTCGGCCAGCTCGCCGGTGCGCTCCTGGATGATGCCCCGGAACTTGTCCGTTTGTGCTCGGAGCGTGGCTTCGTCCAGCGTGGCCAGCCGCTCCTCATGCGCCTTGATCGCCGCGAGGCGGGGACGGATCTTCTTCACGTCCCGTTCCTGCCGCGTGCCAATCACGGCGGTCACCAGCTTCTGTATCATGCTCCGTCACCCTTGTAGAGTCCGTTG
>DASSOW010000502.1:0-5059 GCA_035700175.1 Gemmatimonadales bacterium
GGCCGGAAGCTGACCACCGACGCGTGCCTGCTCCAGCGCTATCGGATCGCCGGCTGGGCCCTGCGCTGTGCTCCACGGATCTTCCGCCAGCACGCGAAGGGTCAGATCGTGCAGCGGCTTGCTCCGTGCCGCAACGAGTGCGCCCTGGCCAATCGGTATTCGCTGCGCGATACCGGTGCGCAACGCCTCCGCTTCGAAGCGGGTACCGTCAGGATAGCCGGCCCGGGCCAGGATGCGAACGTTGTAGATCCAGCCACGCTTCTGCTCCCTCCCGTTCTGCCGAACGCGGCCGGTGAACAGTTTCCGATACCGGAACGGCGCACCGGCCAATTCCTCCGCATGATGCCGGATGGTTGCTTCGTCGAGTCCAAGCCCCACCATTGCAATCAGCGCGTCGGCCGCCACCAGGCGCTGGAAAACACTCCCGTCACCAAAGCAGGTGGGAGCCACGTCGGCGACCAGGGCGTCGGCGCCGGGCCCCAGGGCCGCCACGGAATGAATCGGATCGCCCGAGCGTGCCACGCCGGGCTGTTGCCGGAAATACTCCAGGAAACCGGCCGAGGGACTCCACATTCCGCCCATGGTGGGAGTAGAGGCTGGGTCGAAGAGCTCCTGCCGGCAGAATGAGAAGGTGTAGACCGGAACCACGATGGTTCCATCCGGGCCAGTGGCCGTGCGAAGCGCTCGAAAGAGCGCCTGATGTGTCGCGGCGTCATCCTCCCAGCCCAGCGACGCGAGGTTGACATGCACCATGATGGTGTCCCCGAGGCGCACACCGGCTGAGCGGAGCGCGCCCAGGATCGTGGACTCACGGCTGAGCGCGGTGGCAGGCCGATGCTGCGCGTCGGCGACAGGCATGGTGCTCAGGCCTCTCTACTCAGGGCATAGGCGGCGGCCGCTGCCAACTCGGGGACCGGCTGCGCCACGTCGAACCGCCGCGATGCCGTCATGGCGAGCGCCGCCGGCGTCACATAGGTCCAAGTGGCCGCGATTCGTGGAGCTGTGGTGGCCAACCCGCCGCGATGCAGGCCGTCGGTGTCACAGAGGATCAGGGTGCCGCGCACTCCGCGGCACACGATCCGGTCCTGCGATGCCACGCGCTGGCGCACCGCGTCGTCGCTGAGGTAGCGGGCGCCGTGGCCGCCGAGCGGGTGCCATGGACGCAGGCTGCCATACCGGCCGCCGGGCTTGCTGCCAGCAACGTACTCCATTGGCCCGGCGCCGTCGTCTACGTCGCCGAAGTAGAGATAGCCTTTTACCATCCGCCGATCTTCCGGATCGCGATGCCACTCCTGCGATCCGATGCGCTGGCTGACGCCGGACATGATCGTGTGCCAGACGTCCGTGTAGATAAGCTTCGACCACAGCCGAAGGTAAGAGTTGACGATGCCGAGGATGGCGTCGTGCAGGCCGAAGGCAAGCAGTGGGTCGGTGACGGAGAAGGTGGGACGCCCCGGGTACATCTTGATGATGTAGGCGTCGGAGGCCACGCCGCCCCGTGCCAGGAGTTCGGGGAAAGCGCGGACGGCGTCCGTGACGCGGGGGCTCTCAACAAAGGCACCAACCTCGCCTTGCAGCCGCTCCCAGACGGGCTGGAGTGCGGGAAGGTCCTCCACCGTCAGGAACGCAATGCCGTCCTTGACCAGCGCGGCCACCGCGACCCGCTGCGGATCAGTGAGCGCAGGTCGGTGCTGTTCGAACGCACGCCTGCTGCCCCGATTCGAGATCAGGCTGGAGTGGAGCGCATAACGGGCGTCAGTGAGCGATCGGGCCACACGGCCGCGCAGCGCCGACAGTCCAGTCTTGAGCGGTGACCGCCGGGCTACTTCGGGTTCCTGCGCACTTGCTGGCATACGCTCCTCCAAGGATGGCTCCATGAAATCACACACAGATCAGGCGCAGTCACGAACGTGTGCGCAGCACCACCGCTCTGCCTCGACACCGTCACGGATCCTCCCCCGACGCGACAGCGCGCTGCACGGTTCCGCCGTAGAGGCAGTCCGACTTGCCATACGCCGGCCGCAGCTGGCGGGGCGCCGGCGCGGCGTCCGGATCCGCCACAGTGGGCCGCACCCGATAGACCGTCCACCGCGTCAGCTGCACGTCGATTCGGAGTGATGGACCCGGCGCCGCGATCCACGCCGGCACGCAGCGATCGTTCACCAGCACGTGGGTGATGCCGTGCTGCGCCAGCCAGGCATCATGCCATGGTGTCCACGGATTACCCATGAATCGCTGCAGGTCGGTGAGGCGCGAGGCCGCATCCGCTCGCTGGTAGTGGACGTACTGGAGATTGGCCACCCAGAATGCGTGGCCATCATATGCGGTCAGCTGGGATGCCCGAAGCGCTCCGTCATAGTCCTGCGCCGGATCCGCAAGGTCACTCGCGATGAGCAGTGTCTGGTGGACCGGCACGCGCTTCAATGCGCTCAGCAGGTCGTTGTCTTCGGTGACGCCCGTGCGCTGGACGACACTGGGAAGGAACAGGGGAACGGGCGACAGCACGATGGCCAGGGCGACGCCGCTGAACGCCAGTACCCAGGGACGTGTCAGGCGCCGGGCATGGGCCACGAGGACGCTCATGCCGAAGAGCACCGCAAGGAAGCGCGTGGCCTCCGGTATCTGGACGCCGAGTTGCTCGTGGGTCCAGCGAGTTTCCGGCGTGTCCGGCAGGCCCAGGGCCAGCCAGCGCGAAACGCCTTCGGGCAGGAAGGGAAACCGGATGAAATGAAACACGCCGGCGAGCAGGAACAGGGCTGCGGCGGCTCCGGCCAGGAACTCGAGCGTGGAGGCTGGTCCGCTGATGCGCTGCGCCCGGTATCTTCGATCCAGCTGCCACGCAACGACCGAGGCCACCATGACACCGGTCGAAACCCGATACAGTTCCGCCACCCGCACGCGCTCGGGCCCGGGGATCCACTGCGGGGATCCCACCATCGTGAGGTCGCCGGGCAGGAGTACGCGGGCCACGAGGGCCAGGGCGAGCGCCAGGATGGCAGCCAGCAGCGGACGCAGGTCGCGTGGCCCAACTACACCGACGGCCCGACCCAGCCCGAGAACACCCACCACAAGACCAATCCCCACGAAGTACTGTGGCTTGATCTGCGCTATCGCCGCCAATCCCGCACTGGCGGCCAGGAGCATCGGTAGCCGAACATCCCGACGGAACATCACGGCAAGACTGGCCAGCCCAACCGCGAGCGCGAGGTAGGAATTCACCATCATGTGCGCGCCAAGGTAGTGCCACGACGAAAATTGGGTGAGCCGGTCGCGTTGCAGTGCCACCAGGCCGCCGGGTGTCTCGCGGATCAGCGGGAGGGTGATGGTGAGCACCACCGCAACGGTCGCTGTCCGGTACGAGACGCCGGTCAGGCGAAGCAGCACTAGGGCCGTGATGAGGATTGCCAGGGCGCACACGAGCGGGAAGACCCCGAACAGGATATGCGCGATGCCCGTGCCGAACACATGCTGGAACGCGCCAGCCAGCCAGGCCGGCCCGACATGGTAATCGAGCCCGACGCCCGCGTAGTCGAGTGCGTGCGCCACATCACCTGACCGGGCGATCGCCCACGCATGATTGAGCGGCCATTCATGCCACATGAAGGCCGGTCGCTGACCCAGCACCCGGATGAGCTCGAGCTGCACCGCATTGAGCACGATGACCAGTGCCCCGACGGCTGCGACAACCGTCACCCCGATGTCGGCGGGCGACAACGATCGATACCAGGCCAGCCGCGCGCCCGCCACGGCTGCGGCGAGCGTCGCAAAGGCCCAGCCCGCCAGCAGCGCCACGAGCAGTGGCGAACGAATCGCGGAAGGAATCGCTGGCGCCCAGGCTACCCCGATGCCGGTGAGGATCGTCATGGCGCAGGCGGTCGTCGCCATCCGTCCGAACGGCGAGGCTTCACGCTCGTCCGGCGCTCTGCTCAGGGTCTCCGTGAACACGAGGCGCGATGTCATGATCGGGCGTCGCGAGCGCAGGCACTTACCGCTGCCACCACACGCTCCTGATCCTCGGCGGTCAGCCCGACGGAACAGGGCAGGCTCAGCGCCACACGGTTGAGGTGCTCCGCCACGGCGCAATCAGTTCGGGGAGCGCCAGCATGGGCGGCCGAGCGGTGGAGCGGTTCCCAGAGTGGCCGTGCCTGGATGCCTCGAGCCGCGAGCTGGCGCAGAAGCGCCCGGGACCCCAGGCCGAACTGCTGCTCGTCAACCAGCACCGTGTACATCCAATGCGCACTTTCGGCCCAGGGCGCCTCTCGCATCGGCGTCAGGCCCGGCAGCTCCCGGAAGGCGGCGGAATAACGAGCGGCGATGCGGCGCTTGGCAGCCACGTGCTCGTCCAGCCGCTCCATCTGCGCCACGCCCAGCGCCGCCTGGAGATTGGTGAGCCGATAGTTATAGCCAATGTCGCCATGGACATATTCGAGTGCGTCATCCTTGGCCTGCGTGGAGAGATAGCGCGCGCGCTGAGCCATGCTTTCTTCGTCGGTGACCAGCATGCCGCCGCCGCCGGCCGTGATGAGCTTGTTGCCATTGAAGCTGAAGCATCCGACGTCGCCAAGCTGGCCCACCGGGCGGCCGCGGTAGGTAGCGCCCAGGCTCTCGGTCGCGTCCTCGATGACTGCCAGTCCGAACTCGCGCGCCAGCGCCAGCAGCGGATCCATGTCAACCGGATGGCCCAGCACATGGACCGGCAGAATGGCCCGCACCGGCCGGCCGCTCGTCCGGTTGCGCACCACCCGGCCATCCCATGTACACTCTTCCTCCAGGAAGCGGCGCGCCTTCACCACGTCGAGCTGCCAGTAGTCCGGCTCGGCGTCGACAAATACTGGCCAGGCGCCAGCGTAGCGGATGGCGTTGGCGGGCGCGATGAATGTCAGCGCCGAGACCAGGACCTCGTCGTCCGGACAAACGCCGGCCACGATGCAGGCCAGATGCAGGGCCGCGGTGCCGTTGACTGCGGCCACCGCCCAGCGAGTCCCGGAAGCCTCCGCGAGCATCCGCTCGAAACGGTCCACGTACGCTCCGACCGACGAGACCCAATTCGTGTCGAGGC
>DASSOW010000503.1:0-9518 GCA_035700175.1 Gemmatimonadales bacterium
CCCTCGACAACCGGATCCACGAATTCCAGGTGGCTCGGATTGGGCGAGAGCGTGACCGTCACCGCCTTGCCGGCCGACGTGGGATAGGCCCCTTCGGCGCCGTGGTGATACTTGACGTCGCCGGTGCCAAGTTCGCCCTCGTCGTCCGTGTCCAGCGCGTGCTTGTTCCCCTCGAACTCGGCGAAGATGGTCTCGTAGGGGCGTCGCACCGTGTGGGCCAGCACGTTGAGGCGGCCGCGATGCGCCATGCCGATGTCCACCTCCTGCGCGCCCAGGCTCGCGGCCTGGTTGATCCACAGGTCGAGCATCGGGACCATCATGTCGAGGCCCTCGATCGAGAAACGCTTCTGCCCCAGGTAGGCCTTCTGCAGGAACTGCTCGAACGCCTCGACTTCGATGAGCCGATCCAGCAGTGCCAGCTTCTCCTCCGTGGTCAACGCCGTGCGGAAGGCGCCGGACTCGATGCGTTCACGCAGCCAGACGCGCTCCTCATGGCTGGCGATGTGTTCGATCTCATAAGCAATGGTCCCGCAATAGGCCGCCTCGAGATGCGGCAGCGCCTCAAGCAGTGACTGGCCTGGCACCTTGATCCGGAGCACCTCGGCGGGGATGCTCGCCATGATTTCGGGCGTGAGTCCGAGCGACGCGGGATCGAGCGACGGGTCGCCGGCCGGCTCACTGCCGAGCGGGTCGAGCCGGGCTGCGAGATGGCCATGGGTGCGGAACGCCTTGACCAGCGCCATCGCCGCGGCGACATGCTGCATCTCGGAGACGGACGGAGCGGACGGAGCGGACGGAGCGGACGGGGCGGACACGACGGACGGGACGGACGGGGCGGACACGACGGACGGGACGGACGGGTGATAGGGGAGGCTCAGTCCCGCGAAGACCGACTCGTAGAACCCTTCCGCGCCTTGCAGCATGCCGTCTACCGTGGCCAGGAACTGGCCGCTCTCGGCGCCCTGGATGATGCGATGATCATACGTGCTGGTCATCGTCATCACCTTGCTAAGCCCGAGCTGCTGCACCGTGGCGGCAGGAGTGGCGCTGAACTCCGGCGGATACGCAATGGCGCCCACGGCAATGATCGTCCCCTGGCTCGCCATGAGTCGGGGCACCGACGCCACCGTCCCGATGCCGCCCGGATTGGTGAGCGTCACCGTGCCGCCGGCAAAATCGTCGGGCATGAGGCGGTTGTGGCGCGACTTGTCCACCAGCGCTTCGTAGGCCGCGTGGAACTGGCCAAAGTCCATGCCTTCGGCATGCTTGATGACCGGCACCACCAGCCCGCGCGAGCCATCCTTGCGTGTCACATCCACGGCCAGGCCGAGGTTGATGCCGTCGGGGACCACGCGGTGGGGCACGTCGTTTTCCACCGCCAGGAAATGCGCCATGACCGGATGCTGCCGCACGCCCTGCACCAGCGCCCACGCAATGAGGTGGGTGAACGAAATCTTCTCACTGCGACCCGCGGCCTTGAGGGCGGCGTTGAGCGCCTTCCGCTCTGCCTCGAGCCGCGCCACCGGCAGCTCGCGGAACGTGGTGGCAGTCGGTACCGCGAGACTGTCGTTCATGTTCTGAACGAGGCGAAGCGCGGGGCCCTTGATTTCAAGACGGTCGGGACGGGCGGGACGGTCAGGACGGGCGGGTTCCTGCGCCGCGGGGGCGTGGGCGCCGTTCTGGGCGGCGGGCTTTTCGCCCACTACGCCGCTGTCGAACAACTGCCGCCACTCCGGCCCCACCGAAGCGGGGTCCTTCAGGTAATCCTCGTACAACGACTGGGCGAAGCCGGCGTTGGCGGTTTCGAAGACGTTCGGATCCACGACTGCTCCTGCGCACCCGGTGTGGCCAAGCGAAACGGAAACCCTGCGATGACAGAAAGATAACGTCTCTTGCCGAGCCGTGCTTCGCGCACCAAGATTGAGCACCCCTGACCTGCGCGGCCTGCATGCACACTCCTGATAGACGGCGTAGCCTGCTCTTGCTGGCGCTGATGGCGACAGCGTGCGGACGCTCGCCAGGCACCGCCAAGATCGGGCTTGCCTACTCCCCCGGATGGCGAAACATCGAGGCGGCTCGGCTGGCCCTGAGCGACCTGAACGCAATGCAGCAGGTTCACCCGATCCGGCTGCTGCTGGATTCCTCCTTCGCGGGCGACAGCGCGCAGGTGGAAGTCCGCCGGGCCCAGCGTCTCGTCGCCGATCCGGGTGTGATGACCGTGATCGGGCCAAGCAATAGCAGGGGTGCGCTCGCGGCTGGGCCGGTCTACACCGCCGCCGGCGTGACACAGATCAATCCGCAGGCCACGAGCTATCTCCTGTCCCGCATGGACGGCCGTACCCTCAGCCTGATTCCGGATGATTCCCTCGAGGGCGTCTTCATCGGGATGTTCCTGGCGGATTCACTCCACGCGCGCAGCGCCACGATCTTTTTCGCCAACGACGAATACGGGATCGGCTTGCGCGAGGGTGCTGAGCGGGCGCTCTCGAATCGCGCCATCCAGGTAACCGACAAGGTGCCGTTCAGTGAGGCCGGGGCGTTCCGGGTGCTGGTGCGCTCGAGCCTGCAGCGCGCCCGTCCCGACGTTTTCGTCATCGCGGGACGGGCGACGGCCACGATCGAGATCGCCCGCGCCCTGCATGAGGTGGTTCCCGGCGCGCAGATCGTAGTCGGCGACGGGGCAATGGTGCCCGAGCGCCTCGCCACGCTGGGCGACTCGATCCTTGCGACCCTGCACGTGGTGTCCTTCTGGGTCGCCCAGCCGGGGGATAGCGCAGCGATGGCGTTCAGCCGGCGTTTCCGGGACGCGCTGGGTCGCGATCCGGAGCCGGCGGACGCCTATGTCTACGACGGCATCATGCTGAGCGCCGCGGCCATCCGGGCGGCCGGCGTGGACCGGGATGCCGTCTGGAACTGGCTCCGGGCGCTGGGCACCACTGAGCCACCCTATCAGGGGCTGACCGGGCCCATCGCCTTCAATGAGCCTCCCCTTTCTCGCATGGTGATGATCCGGATCCGGAACGGCCACGCCGAGGCCGAGTGGCGCCGCTGACCGAGGTCGGGGCACCCGGCGCGTCATCGCTGCGGGCGGGCCTGAGTCTTCGAAGCCTGAGCCTGCTGGCCGTGCTCTGCATCATCCTCTACGTCGTTGGCTTGACCGCCTACATCGGTGCGACGGTGGCGCCCCGCGCGGCCCGGCTTCGGGCCGAGACCATCCCCATGCTCCAGCTGTTCGGGCAGATTGCCCAGCGCGCCAGCCGCACCGAGGCGCTGATGGTCGAGGCCCGCCATGGCATTCTGAACGAGGATGGAGCGGCGCGGGAACGGGTGCGTGCCGCCCTCGCCGCGCCGGCGGCTGCCTCCTCTCCGCTGTTGTCGCATGCGCCGCTGGAGCTGCGTGAGCTGCTGGCGCGCACCAGCGTGCTGCAGGCGGAAATCGAGACCCGCCTCAACGAGAGCGTCGCCCAGGCCGACGTGGGCCGCACCGACTCCGCCACCCGCGCGCTGGCCGTTGCCGATTCGCTCCATGCCGAGATGGGCCTCGTGCTGGTGTCGGCCGAGCAGCTGGGGCTGCGCGGGCTCGCCAACCGGGAATCTCAGCTGAGCGACGCATTGCAACGGGCCGTGCGCACCATGATCGGCTGGATGGCGCTGGGCGTGCTGCTGCTCATCGCACTGATGGTCGTAGTGCATCGCCGGGTGCGCCAGCCGTTGCGCGACCTTGAAGCCGGCCTTGATTCCGTTTCTGCAGGAGAGCTCAATACGACCGTGCGGGTTCGCCGCCAGGACGAACTCGGGCACCTCGCCTCACACTTCAATGACATGACCGGCGTACTGCGCGCGCGGGCGGCGGAGCAGGGGCGGTTTGCCGCCGCGGGCGAGCTGGTCGCGGGCGTGGCCCACGAAGTCAACAACCCGCTCATGGCCATCGCGGCACTCGCGGATACCCGGCTCGAGGATCCCACGCTCACGCCGGAACTCCGCATGGAGCTGGGACAGATCCGCCGCCAGGCGCGCCGCGCGGGAAAGCTGCTCTCAGGGTTGCTGCGCTTCGTGCGCGCACGCGAGCCGCTGAAGGCGGCGGTGTCGCTCAACGACGTGGTGCGGAGCGCCGTGGACCTGGTGTCGTACCGATTCGGCGTCGAGGAGATCGAGTTCGAGCTCCGGCTCGACGACCACCTCCCACCGGCGCGGGGTGCCGCGGTGCGACTGGAGCAGGTGATCGTCAACCTGCTCAGCAATGCCCTCGACTCGCTTGCCCATGTGCCACCACCTCGCTCGCTCCTGGTCGAGACCTGGCGGTCGGGAGAGCACGCGTCGATTGCCGTCACCGACCGGGGCGCCGGCATCGCGCCCGAGATGCGGAGCCGCCTCTTCCACCCTTTCGCCTCGACCAAGGGCGCCGGCGGCACCGGGCTGGGGCTCTACATCTCGCGCGAAATCATTCGTGAACTGGGTGGCGACCTGGTCTACGAACCGGCCACTGCTGGCGCCCGCTTCGTGGTGACCCTGCCGCTCGCCGACACGGAAGCAGCTGACGCCATTGCCCGGCCGATCACGCCGCTGCCACCCGCGGCAGTCGAGTCGCTGCAGGGCTGGCGCATCCTGCTGGTGGATGATGAAGAAGTGGTCCGTTCACCGATTGCCCGGTTCCTCAGCCGGCGTGGCGCCACCGTGTACGAGGCGTCAGACGGAATCGAGGCGCTGGCGGCACTGGATCGTCATGCGGTGGATGCCATCATTGCCGACCTGCGAATGCCTCGCATGGATGGCGCCGCGTTCTGTGCGGAACTCGCCCGGAGCCGTCCCGGCCAGCTGGCGCGGGTGATTCTGCTGTCCGGCGACCTGAGCCAGTTGCAGGGTGTGCTGCCAGTTCCCGCCGAGCGCGTGCTGGCCAAGCCGGTCGAGCTGGTGGAGATCGAGGCGGCGGTGCGGAGAGTCGGGATGGGCTAGATGGGCGAGATGGGCGGGATGGGCAAGTGATGCCGGGCGAGCTTCGGCCTGCCCATCCTGCCCTTACCTCCACTTCTCCCCCCGTGCCACATACCGCCAGTACCCCGCAACTTCGTCCCGGATCCGCTCCGCACTCCAGCCCAGTTCCCCGGCCATCAGTTGCGCGACTCGTTCCGCGGCGCGCAATCCATGATCCCGCGTCTCGTAATAGAGGTGCAGCCGCCTGACCATCACGTCTTCCACCGTGAGGGCCATCTCCCGCCGCACCGCATGCAGGACTTCGGCTTCGATGGCAGGATGGGTGGGGTGCAGGCGGTCGAAGAGGGTGCGGTTCTTCATGCCGAGATTGTGGATGCCGGCGCATTCGGTGCCATACAGATCAACCAGCCGGTCGCTCACGGCAGCCGGGAGCCCGAGCGGCGCGCCCCGTGCCCGGAAGGGCTCGAGGTCAGCGGCGTTGCCACCAGGCAGCGGGATGACGTCGGTGAGCGCGCGCGTGAGCTTGCGCCTGAGCCGGTCCGCCACCAGGTCGACTGCCTCCGCGGCCATGGCGCGATACGTGGTGAGCTTGCCGCCCGCGATCGTCAGCATGCCGCGGGATCCTTCGACCAGCGCATGCTCCCGCGACACCGCCGATGGCGCGTGGCCTCCATCCTCGGCGAGCAGGGGCCGGAGGCCGGCCCAGGTGGACCGCACGTCGTCCTCGGTGAGCCGGGCAGCGGGGAAGAGGGCATTGGCGGAGCGCAGCAGGTAGACCACGTCATCGCGCGTCGCCGCGACCGCGGATGGATCAGCGGAGTAGTCGGTGTCGGTTGTGCCGATATAGGTGAGGTCGCCCCACGGCAGGATGAACATGACCCGGCCGTCGATCGGGCTGAGGAAAGTGATGGCGTGCCGGTGACCTACGCGCTCGCGGGGCACCACCACGTGGGTGCCGCGCGTGAGCCGCAGCATCGGCGGCGCCACCGGATCTTCCATCCGGCGCAGCTCGTCGGTCCACGGCCCCGTGGCGTTGAACACGATGGTGGCCCGCACGTCTCGCCGCGTCCCGGCGAGGCGGTCCTCCAGCGCCGCGCCGGTGACTCGACCTCTCTCCTCGATCAATCCGGTCACGCGAGTGTGCGTGAGCACCGTGGCGCCATGGTCCACCGCCGAGCGGGCCGTGGCGATTACGAGCCGCGCATCATCGCACTGGGCGTCGCCGTAGAGCGCGCCACCAGTGAGCCCGCGCTCGCGCAGGAGCGGCTCGCGCTGCAGCACGCCGCGCTTGCCCAGTATCCTGGGCCGGCGCACATTCCGGAAGCCGGCCAGCAGCTCGTAGGCCACCAGCCCTGCACCCAGTTTCCAGCGGGGCACCCGGTCGCCTTCGTGCAGGGGGAAGATGAAGGGAATGGACCGCACCAGGTGCGGCGCGATGCGCAGGAGAATGGCGCGTTCATGCAGCGCCTCGCGCACCAGCGAGATGTTCCCCTGCTCCAGGTAGCGGAGGCCGCCGTGCACCAGCCGGCTCGAGCGCGAGCTGGTGCCGGCGGCGAGGTCCAGTTGCTCCACCAGCATGGTGTTGATGCCGCGCATCGCGGCGTCGCGCGCAATGCCGGCGCCGGTAATGCCGCCACCGATCACCAGCAGGTCCAGGGCTGAATCGTCGAGATCGCTGAGTCTCACGTATCTTGCTCCGGTGTCGACCACCTTGCAGTCAGGATCGCCAGTCATGCACGGATCCCGCCGAGTTGCCATCATCGCCGGCCTTCGCACGCCGTTCGCCCGGGCGAACACGCTGCTGAAGGACGCCGATGGCGTGGACCTGGCCCGGCATGTCGCGCGCGAGCTGCTCTACCGCACCGAACTGGAGGGCCACCTCGTGGACGAGGTGATCTGGGGCCAGGTGGTGCCGTCGCCCCTGACGCCCAACGTGGCGCGAGAGGTCAGCCTCCTCCCCCAGTTCCCGCCCTCGGTTCCCGCCTACACGCTCAACCGTGCCTGTGCGTCTGGTGCCCAGGCGGTCCAGAATGCCGCCGACCAGATCGCCGTGGGCCACGCCGACATCATCCTGGCCGGCGGCGTGGAATCACTGAGCAATGTGCCCATCCTCCATTCCCGGCGCATGAGCGCCCTGCTGGTGGAGGCAAGCAAGGCCCGCTCCCTCAGTGCCCGGCTCAAGGTGCTGAGCCGCATCCGTCCGCGCGACCTGGTGCCGGTCTCGCCCGCCATCGCCGAGCCCTCCACCGGCGAGACCATGGGTCAGAGCGCCGAGAAGATGGCCAAGGAGAATCATATCAGCAGGGAGGCGCAGGACCGCGTGGCGCTCATGAGCCACCAGCGCGCGGCGGCGGCAACGGCTGACGGCCGGATGACGGCGGAGATTGCGCCCTGGTTCGGTGGCCGCGGCATGGACGAGCCGGTCACCACCGACAATGGCATCCGCACCGACACCTCACTCGAGAAGCTGGCAGCACTCAAGCCGGTCTTTGATCGTCGCTACGGCTCGGTGACGGCTGGCAACTCATCGCCACTGACCGACGGTGCCGCGTGCGTACTGCTCATGGCCGAAGATCGAGCCCAGGCGCTGGGCTATGCCCCGCTGGCATTCATCCGGAGCTACGCGGTGGCCGCGGTGGATCCGGGCTGGCAGCTGCTCATGGGGCCGGCGCTCGCGGTGCCGCGCGCGCTCGCGCGGGCTGGCCTCGCATGGGCCGACATCGGGGTGCTGGAGATCCACGAGGCCTTTGCGGCCCAGGTGCTCTCCAACGAACAGGCCTGGGCCTCACCTGAGTGGGCGACTCGGCTGGGATTGC
The DNA here is from genome assembly GCA_035700175.1 of Gemmatimonadales bacterium. Lineage (GTDB taxonomy): Bacteria > Gemmatimonadota > Gemmatimonadetes > Gemmatimonadales > GWC2-71-9 > CAMLHP01. The sequence goes on from DASSOW010000503.1 coordinate 7,749, forward strand.
CGGGCCCGGTCGGAGCAGTGGACTGGGACCGCACCAACCTCATGGGCGGGTCGATTGCGGTGGGCCATCCCTTTGCGGCCACCGGATGCCGCATCATCACGTCGCTCGCGCATGAGATGCAGCGCCGCGATGCGGAATTCGGCATGCTGTCGATCTGCGCCCAGGGCGGCATGGGCTACGCCATGGTGCTGGAGCACGCCTGACATGAGCGCCTTCAGCTTCCGGATCGAGAACGGCACCGCCGTGGTGACCGTCGACGTGCCCGACTCGCCGGTCAACACGCTGGGCAGCGGCGTCAGCGCAGAGTTCACCGCGTTGCTGCAACAGCTGCTCCGCGACAACGGCGTGCGTGCGATGGTGCTGATCTCGGGCAAGCCCGACAATTTTATTGCTGGCGCCGACATCGACGAGTTCCAGGCGCTGGATTCCGCCGAGGAAGCCGAGACGCTGAGCGGCGAGGCCCAGGCCGTGATGGACAGCGTGGCCAGCGCGACCAAGCCCATTGTTGCCGCCATTCACGGCGCATGCCTCGGCGGCGGCTTCGAGCTGGCGCTGGCCTGCCAGTGGCGCATCGCCACCGACCATCCGAAGACACAGATCGGCCTGCCCGAGATCCAGCTGGGCATCATTCCGGGAGCGGGCGGCACCCAACGCCTCCCCCGGCTCATCGGTGCCCGGGCCGCGCTCGACATGATCCTCGCCGGCAAGAGCGAACCAGCGGCACGCGCCTTCCGGCGCGGCATGGTGGACGAGCTTGTCCCGCCCAGCATCCTCCTTGACGCGGCGCTGCGCGCGGCCGACCGGCTGGTGATGCTGGGACCCGCTCGTCGCTCCCGGATCGGCGGCATCGCAGCCGTGCTCCTCGACCGCAACCCGATCGGCCGGCGCTTCGTCTACAACAAGGCGCAGCACCTCATGCTGCGGAAAACCGGGGGCAACTACCCTGCGCCGATCGCGGCACTCGACGCGGTCCGCACCGGCCTCGAGCGCGGCATGCGACGCGGGCTCAAGGCAGAGCGCGAAGCGTTCGGCAAGCTGGCCATCAGCGACATCTCGCATCGCCTGGTGGAGATTTTCTTTGCCACCACGGCGCTCAAGAAGGATGACGGGGTGCCGCCCGGCACCGTGGGCGACGTCGCGCCAGTCCGGCGGATTGCGGTTGTCGGGGCCGGATTCATGGGCGCCGCCATCGCCGGGACGGCGGTGGTGAAGGCGCGGGTAGAGGCGCGGCTCAAGGATGCCGATCTCGTGCGGGTGGGACGAGGGATCCGCAGTGCGTTGCGCATCCTGGACGAGCGGCTCAAGCGCCGGCGGATCAGCAAGCCGGAGCATGCCCGGCTCGCGAGCCTGGTGTCAGGTGCCGCCGATTTCAGCGGCTTTCGCCGTGCCGACCTGGTCATCGAGGCAGTCTTCGAGGACCTGCAGCTCAAGCGCGAGGTGCTGGCCGACGTGGAGACCGCGGTCACGCCGGATACCATCCTGGCGAGCAACACCTCCACCATTCCCATCGCCGACATCGCGGCCGGGTCACAGCGCCCGCAGAACATTCTGGGCATGCACTTCTTCTCACCGGTGGAGAAGATGCCGCTGCTCGAGGTGATCCCCCACGCGGGCACCGCGCCCGAATGCATTGTCCGGGCCGTGCGGTTCGGCCGGAAGATGGGCAAGACGGTTATCGTCGTCGCCGACCACCCCGGGTTCTGGGTCAACCGCATCCTGCTCCCCTACCTCAACGAGGCGGGGCTCCTGCTGGAAGAGGGCGCACCGATC
>DASSOW010000504.1:0-6963 GCA_035700175.1 Gemmatimonadales bacterium
GGGGTTGGGGTTGAGCGGGAAGGCTCCGTCACCATCCTCGACCGTCGACTCTCGCCCGTGGTCCCTAATCCCTGATCCCTAACCCCTAGCCCCTAATCCCATGGTCACAGCGATCATCCTCTTCACAATCTCCCGCGGCCGCGTCAACGAAGTCGCCGAGCGGCTGGCGGCGCTGCCCGGCGTGGCGGAAGTCTATTCCGTGGCCGGGCGCTATGATCTCGCGGCCATCGTGCGAGTACCGCGCAATGAAGACCTCGCCGACCTGGTCACCAGCCACATGGTGGGGATGGACGGCATCTCCGCCACCGAAACGCTGATCTCCTTCCGGGCCTTCAACAAGAAGGACATCGAAGCGGGCTTCGCGCTGGGTGGCGAGGGGAGCCGGTGAGGGAGCCGGAGGTGATCCGGAAGCCGCTCATCATCGGCGTCGCGGGCGGGTCGGGCTCAGGCAAGACCACCGTTGCGCGTGCCATCCACGACGCGCTCGGCATGGAAGGCGCCTTTATTGACCAGGATGCCTATTACAAGGAACTGGGGCACCTGTCGCTGGAGGAGCGCAAGCGGGTCAACTTCGACCATCCTGATTCGATCGATTTCGATCTCTTCCTCGATCATCTTACCCGGCTCTCTCGCGGCCAGCCGATCGAGAAGCCCACGTATGACTTTGCGGCGCACACCCGCAGCGACCGCCGCATCCTGATCCAGCCGAGCGACGTGATCCTGGTGGACGGGATCCTGCTCTTCGTGGATCCCCGCCTGCGCCTGCTGTTTGACATCAAGGTGTTTGTGGACGTGGATGACGACGTGCGCTTCATCCGCCGGCTGCAGCGCGATCTCACCGAGCGCGGCCGCACACTGGACGACGTGATCCGGCAGTATCTCACCACCGTTCGTCCCATGCACCTCGAGTTCGTGGAACCGTCCAAGCGCTACGCCGACGTGATCCTGCCAGAAGGCGGGCATAACCAGATCGGGATCGAGATGGTGCTGGCCCGCGCCGAGCTGGAGCTGCGCCGCCGCCAGGGCGCTGGCGCCCCATGAGCGACAAGCCGAAAGAAGACATTGCCGTTCGCGCCCGCAACATGGGCGTGGGGATGATCCGTCGTCACATCTTTCTCTGCTGCGAGCAGACCAAGCCCAAGTGCTGCACCCACGAGGAAGGACATGCCTCGTGGACCTACCTCAAGGAACGGCTGAGCGAACTCCACCTGGTCAAGGAGGGCGGAGTCTATCGCACCAAGGCCAACTGCCTCCGCATCTGCCAGCAGGGACCGATCGCCGTGGTCTGGCCCGACGGCGTCTGGTACCGCGGCTGCACACCTGAAGTGCTGGAACGCATCATCCAGGAGCACCTGATCGGCGGTGTGCCGGTCGAGGAATTCCGCATCCCCATCGCCGCTGGTCCACCGGAATAACCGCTCGTCCCATTGCGTGCAGGGCACCGTTGTTTGTCCGTCTCCAAGGAAGTCGTAGGTCGTAAGTCATATGTCGTGTGACCTACGACTCAGGACATACGACGTACGACTTCCCTGGGTGCACCATGCGCGACGAGCATCGCCCCAAGCAGGATCTCATCAACGAAGTCGTGGCGCTGCGGAAGCAGGTGGCGGACCTCAAGGAGGCATCCGTCGTCCGCTGGCGCATCGAGCAGGCGCTGCGGCATTCGGAAGAGAAATACCGCGAGCTCGTGGAGCTCGCGCCCGGCGGGCTCTGCCGTCTTGATGCAGACGGCGCGCTGGAGCAGGCCAACCAGCTCGTGAGTGAACTGCTTGGGTGCGCATCACAGACCGAGGCGCTCGATTTTGCCGCCACATTCGGGTTGTTTGAGGACGAGCGGGAAGAGCACGAATTGTTCGATGCGCTTCGTCGCGGCGGCTCGGTGCACAATTTTGCGGCTCGCCTTCGGCGCGCCGGCGGTGGCAGTGTCCCGGTCTTCCTCTCCGGCCGGGCGCTGCACGACAATGGCACCATCGCAGGCTTTGTCCTGCTGGTGATGGCGGATACGAGGTGTGAGGAGCCGGCCTCACGCGGCTAAAAGCCGCTGCTCGGCATGTGTCGCCCTTCGGGCGACATGGTGATTCGCGGACAGCCTTGTCAGCTCGGTGGCGTATCGCACCCGAAGCGCGCTCCGGACAACTCTCGCGCAGTGTCGCCGCAGGCGACACTTGCCGAGCAGCGGCTCTCAGCCGCGTACGTGCCCAGCCCCTGTGTGTCCGTTTCCCCAATCAACGCATCTCCGGTTCGTCCCAGACCACCCCCTCGGAGGTGCATCATGTTCCGCCCGCAGCTTGGCGTCGCCGCCCTGGCCGGCGCGCTCCTGTTCCTGCCATTGGCTCGCGCCAATCCACCGGCCGGCATCCTGGCCGGCGCCGTGACCGATGACGCCGGCACGCCGATCGCCAATGCCAGCGTCGTCATTGTCGGCACCGCCTACACCGCACTCACCAATCCCAAGGGTCAGTACATCATCCGTGGTGTCGCACCCGGGACCTACGAAGCCCGCGCGGCCTTTATCGGCTATCGAGCCATGCGGCACAAGGACATCGTCATTCGCGATGGCGACACGACGCGCGTCAACTTCGTGATGACTGCCACCACCGTGGAGCTGCCGGACCTCACGGTCGCCACCGAGCAGCCGCTCATTCCGCGGGACGAAGTCACAACGAGGCAGCGGGTTGCGGGGACTTACACGGCTCAGTTGCCGGTAGACCGCATCGACCAGAAGGCCGCAGTGCAGCCGGGCGTCGTCTCCAGCCCCAGCGGCAACACGATGAGCGTCGGTGGCGGACGGCCGGATGAAGCGGCGAGCTACGTCGATGGAGCGCGCAGCGCTCAGCGCTCAGCGCATAGCGCTCCTCAGTGGAACACCGAAGAGTACTCCCGCATCACCGACAACCGCTTCCTCGCGGCGCTTACCAACCCGCTCTCCACTTTCTCCATTGACGTGGACCGTGCCTCCTACAGTAACGTGCGGCGCTTCCTGGCCAACGGCCAGCGCCCGCCAGCCGACGCCGTGCGGATCGAGGAACTGGTGAACTATTTCAGCTATGACTACGCCGAGCCGGAAGGACGGGATCCCTTTACCATAGCGGCCGATGCCGCGCCGGCGCCGTGGAACCGGCGTCATCAGCTTGTGCGCATCGGCATCCAGGGGAAGCGCTACCAGAGCCGGGAGATCCCACCCAGCAACCTGGTCTTCCTGATCGACGTCTCCGGCTCCATGATGAGCGAGGACAAGCTGCCGCTGGTGAAGCAGGCGTTCCACACGCTGGTGCGCCACCTGGGCGAGGAAGACCGCGTGGCGATCGTGGTGTACGCGGGTCAGGCGGGGCTGGTGCTCCCCTCCACGCCGGGTAGTGACAGGGAAACCATTCTCTCGGCGATCGACCGGCTCGAGGCCGGTGGTTCGACGGCCGGCGGCGCCGGAATCCGGCTGGCCTATGACGTGGCCCAGCGCAATTTCATGCCCGAGGGTAACCACCGCGTGATCCTCGCCACCGACGGCGACTTCAATGTGGGTGTCTCCAGCACCAGCGAGCTCACCCGGCTGATCGAGGATCGCCGCAAGGAAGGGACCTACCTCACCGTCCTCGGCTTCGGTACCGGCAACTACAAGGACGGCCGCATGGAGACGCTGGCCGACAAGGGTAACGGCAACTACGCCTACATCGACAACATTCTCGAGGCGAAGAAGGTCTTCGGCACCGAGCTCACCGGTACGCTCTTCACCATCGCCAAGGACGTGAAGATCCAGGTCGAGTTCAACCCGTCGCGGGTCAAGGCCTACCGCCTGATTGGCTACGAGAATCGGCTGCTGGCCAAGGAAGATTTCAACGATGACACCAAGGACGCGGGCGAGCTGGGTGCCGGCCACAGCGTGACCGCGCTCTACGAAGTGGTGCCGGTGGATTCGGATGAAGACTTTGCGCTGATTACCACCGACTCCCTGCGCTACCAGCGGCCCAGCTTCCCGGTGGACGGGCACCAGAGCGAATGGCTCACGGTCAAGCTGCGCTACAAGCCGCCCACGTCGGACAACAGCCGCCTCCTGTCGCTCCGGCTCACCGACAACCAGGTGCATAGTCGCCTCGACGGCGACTTTGCCTTTGCCGCGGCAGTGGCGGAGTTCGGCATGTTGCTGCGTGACTCCGAATTCAAGGGCGACGCCAGCTGGGGCAACGTGCGCGAACTGGCGCGGCGCGGCATGGGTGAGGACGTGGATGGGTTGCGGGCGGAGTTTCTGTCGCTGGTGGGGCGGGCGGCGGGAATGGCAGATCGGGAAACAGCGTTCAGGGATCGGTGATCCCGGAATCTGCCGCAGAGTCGCAGAGACTCGCGCACCAGGAGGGGCAAAGGCTAGCCTTTGCCCCTCCTGGTGCGATTTCATTCGTGCCTGATCGCATCAATCGGCGATAACCGAGCCGCACGCAATGCCGGGTACGACCCGAACACCAGCCCCGTTATCACCGACACCAGCGCCGCAATCAGCAGCGTGCTGACGCTCACGCCGGCGTAGATCACCGCGCCGGCATACTGCCGCATGAGCGCCGTGACCAGGAAGGCGCCGCCCAGCCCCAGCGCCGCACCGATGACACTGCCCACCGCCGAGATGGCGACGGATTCCGACAGAAACTGGGAAAGCACATCACGGTTCCGCGCGCCGGCCGCCTTCCGGATACCGATCTCCCGCGTGCGCTCCGTGACCGACGCCAGCAGCACGTTCATGATCCCGATCCCGCCCACCAGCAGCGCGATCCCGGCAAAGGCGCCCATCGCCAGCTTGAAGATCATGATCCCCTGCTGCACCTGTGCCAGCCGGCCGCCCTGATGCGCCCGAACGTCGGCGCCGCCGCCACGCTCGGCGACCCAGCGACGAGTAGCTTCACGGGCTGAATCCACAACTTCGACGCTCGCCGTCCGGATGAGAAACCGGGGCGCTCTGACTTCGGTGGTTCTCGCCAGGGCCACATCGCGCACCGTGAACGGCACCATGGCTGCGAGCAGCCGAGTGGCGGAACCTTCCATTGCAGCGGCCACACCGATGACCGTGAACGGGGTGCCTTCCAGGCTGAGGGAACGGCCGACTGCCCCCGCTGCCGAATCAGGCGACAGCAGCAGCGCGAGCTTGTGTGAGACAACCGCCACGCGCGCGGAGTCTCTCAGGTCCGCGTCCCGCAGCCCGCGTCCCGCGTCCAGCTCGGCACCTCCAGGCAAGTCGGCTCCGGCCGACGCCGCGACCACCATCGCCGCTCGCGCCGAATCCGATCCCGGAAGGCCGAGCCGGCTCGCGCCGTTCACCATGATGGTGACATTCGCTGAGTTGCCGAGCACCCGCTGCAAGGCACCGAGATCCGCCAGCTCGTAGCGGGCAAAGTCAGTCCTTGGCACCGTGATGCCATCAACGAGGTCAGCCGTCGTCGGCTGCACCAGGATGGTCTGCAGGTCGGTGGTGCGGTCAATCTGGCTCCGCGCGTAGCGCTCCAGTCCGTCGCCAATGGACAGCACCGCCACCAGCGAGGCCATGCCCATGACGATGCCCAGCGTGGAGAGCAGGGTCCTGAGCGGGCTGGTGCGGAGACTGTCGAGGGCGACAGGGAGGGAGGAACGGATGCTTGGCATGGCGGGCTCTTACGGGCAGAAGAATGGGTGGGTTTCGCAGAGCTCACGAGCCCTCACGCGGCTGAAAGCCGCTGCTCGGCACGTGTCGCCTTCGGCGACATTGCTTGAGGAGGGCTCCTCGGGATGTCGGATTGGCGAGTGTCGCGCCAGCGACATCTGCCGAGCAGCGACTTCAGCCGCGTGGCCGCATGTCACGTCTCGCGTCCCGCGTCCCGCGTCCGTAGTATTCCTTTATGACCGCTCCAACCCCCACCATCCGCGCCCTGCTGACGGGCCTGATCGACTACGCCGGGCTCTTTCCGCCCGCCGGACTTGCCATGGTGCCGGCGGTGAAGAACTACGCCGAATATCGCAACGGCGACGACGCCTGGGCGCTGGGCCGCTTCATCGTGCCCTCGGCCCGGCTCGATGAATTCGAGGGGGCTGCCGCAGCACACCTGCCCGGCGAGGGCGCCGACCAGCCCTGGCTCATCAGCATGCTGGGCGGTACAGAGCCCGGCCATGACGCGGAACTGGTCTTTGCATTCAATGAGCGCCATGCCACGGGCCAGGCGGGCCGAGTCGTGGTCGACACGCTGGAAGTGAAGGCCACCAACGCCGAGACGATCACGCGACTGGTGCGCTCGGCGCCGGACCATGTACGCGTGTTCGTGGAAATTCCCGTCGCGGAAGACCCCGAACCGCTGCTTACCGCCATCCGGAAGGCCGGTGCCAGCGCCAAGATCCGCACCGGCGGCGTGACCCAGGATGCGTTTCCGTCGGCCGATGACGTGACCCGGTTCCTGGTTACCGCCGCGAAGCTTGGTGTCCCGTTCAAGGCGACCGCCGGCCTGCACCATCCACTCCACGGCGATTATCGGCTGACCTATGAGCCGGGAAGCGCGTTGGCGCCGATGTACGGCTTCCTCAACATCTTCATGGCTGCCACCGCCGCGCGCCAGGGCGCCGATCATCGCACCGTGCGGCGGATGCTGGCAGAGGGCGGCGGCTCGGCGTTCGAATTCCACACCGACAGTGTCACGTGGAACGATGGACGCGCCGGGATCGACGATATCGCAACGATGCGCAGGGAATTCGGCATCTCGTTCGGCTCCTGCTCCTTCACCGAGCCGATGGAAGATCTTCGCTCCATGGAACTGCTCTGACTGATGACTGATATCAACACGACTCATGACCCACGACTCATGACCTGGGTCGAAAGCGCCAACGACCCCGGCACTGACTTTCCCATCCAGAACCTGCCGCTCGGCGTGTTTCGCAGGAAAGGAAGCGGCGAACGGCCTCGCGTCGGCACCGCCATCGGGGACCAGATCCTCGACATTGCGGCAGCGCGCACGCACTGGA
>DASSOW010000505.1:0-4107 GCA_035700175.1 Gemmatimonadales bacterium
GGGCGGACGGGGCGGACGGGGCGGACGGGGCGGACGGGGCGGACGGGGCGGACGGGGCGGACGGGGCCCGAAGCTAACCAGTCCGCCTTGTCCGCCCTGTCCGACCTGTCCGACCTGTCCGACCTGTCCCCCTACCCTGCCATCGCTTCCGCGTTGATCTTCGACTTGGCGAGCTGGGTCAGCCGCTCGTCGGTCTCGCCTTCCTCGTCCAGCGTCTTCTGCAGGAGCTCCGCGACGCCATTCTCGCCCAGTTTCTGGGCAAAGGTACGGGCCGAGCCGTAGCCGGCAATCTCGTAGTGCTCGATCCGCTGGGCGGCACTGATGAGCCCGGCATCACGCACCGAGGCATCGCCCTTTTCCTTCAGCATCTTCGCCCCTTCCTCGATCAGGCCCTGCATGCCCCGGCAGACTTCACCCGACGCGCTGATGCTCAGGGCACCGAAGGCGTTGTCCAGCCGGTCCACATGACTACGGGTCTGCTTGAGGTGATCGCGGAAGGCCTGCTTGAGGTCAGGATCGCTCGCGCCTTCCTCCATCTTCGGAAGCGCCTCGACCAGTTGCTGCTCGGCGGAATAGAGGTCCTGCAGTTCATGCGCCAGCAGTGCGCGCAGGGAGTCCATGGTCATTGTCCACTCCATATGTGAAACAGGATGAAACGCCGGCGCGGGAAACCCACGTCGCCGGGGAGTGGGAAGGTACGGGACGGGAATCACAAGGGCAATTGAGCGCCGTGCGCCTGCGCTGTGCGCTGTGCGCTGTGCGCCATGCGCTGTGCGCTGTGCGCTGTGCGCTGTGCGCTATGCGCTAGACGCTCGACCCCCGTCGCATGACGCCTGGCGCATGTCCCTGTATTTCCGTTCTCGATCATGAAACGCCTGCTGCCAGAGCTCGAGCGACAGGAAGCCCCAGAGCGCACGACCAAAGCGGGGCTCCCGGTCCAGGCGCCGCAGGACCCGATCGTTGTGGATGTAGGGACGAGTGCGGGCGGGGCCGGAGGACAGCGTGTCGCGGATGAAGTCTCGCGCAGGTCCGCGGCTCCACTCGGTGAATGGTGTCGGAAACCCCATTTTGTCAGTCCGGTCGCGCACCGGGGCGGGAAGGAGGTCACCGAGCGCCAGCCGGAACACCCGCTTCAGCTCGCCTCCATGAAACTTGATGTCGGGCGGTACACTGGCAGCGAGTTCGACGACGCGATGATCCAGCAGCGGTACCCGGGACTCGAGTCCATGGGCCATGCTGGCCCGGTCCTCCACCTGCAGCAGCGCCGGGAGGAGGGTCTTGAAGTCGAAGTGGGTCATGAGGTCGAAGTACGCCTCGCGCCGCACGTTTTCAGCGTGGAAGACCTCACAGAACGCATCGAAGGGAGAGTAGCTGCCCAGCGAGTCCCAGGCGACTTCGTCTTCGAGGTCGCGGGCACGGTGCACCAGCCGGAAATAGCGCCGGTCCATGTCCTCGAAGAGCCCGTCACGCCAGAAATCCTGCAGCAGGGGCTTGTACTGCCTCAGGCTGGCCAGGCTGGGGATGATCGACTCGTACGTCACGATGAAATTGCCATCGTACATCGTGCCGTCGATGGCGGCCTTGATGCACTGCTCGAAATAGGCCATCAGGTAACGGGCGTAGCCGCCGAAGATCTCGTCGCCCCCCTGCCCGCCCAGCACCACCTTCCGGTCCTCGCGCACGCGCCGGGAAATCATGTACTGGGAGAACGCGCCGGGCCCGGCGGTGGGCGTGTCCAGGTGATAGATGACCGCGCCGATGTTGCGGATGAAGTCGTCGGCCGTGATCGTACACTCGGCCAGCGGGATGCCGCTCGCGGCGGCAACCTGCCTGGCGTAGGCCGACTCGTCATAGTCGCGCCCCTCGGCAAAGCGGCCGCAATAGCCCAGGAGGCCGTCCTGCGAGCGCGCTGCCAGTGCGGCGACGACGCCCGAATCCATGCCGCCACTGATGTAGGCACCAAGGGGAACATCGGAGCGCAGGTTGAGCGCCACCGCCTCTTCGGTCCGGCCGCGCAGTTCCTCCTGGAACCAGTGCTCGGTGTGGCCAAAATCCAGCTCGAAGAACACTTCCCAGTAGCGCGACTGCTGCACGTGACCGTTGCGGTCCGCCGTCAGCACGTGCCCCGGCGCCAGCTCACGGATGCCGCGGAAGAGGGTCTTGCCGCCGAGGCAGAACTGGAAGGCAAGGTAGTCACGCAGGCCGGCGGGATCGGTCTCGATCGCCGTCACGAAAGGGAGCAGTGCCTTTGCCTCGGAGGCCAGGTAGAGCACCCCATCCTGCACCGTGTAGTAGAGCGGCTTGACCCCGAAGTGGTCGCGGGCGCAGAAGAGCTGGCCCAGGCGGTCATCCCAGAGCGCGAACGCGAACATGCCACGGAAGTGCTTGACACAGTCCGATCCCCAGCGCTCGTATGCGCGGAGTATGACCTCTGTGTCACTGGCAGTGCGGAAGTTGTCGGCGCCGAGCTCACTGCGGAGCTCCCGGTAGTTATAGATCTCGCCGTTGTAGGAAATGACCGCGCCGGTTCCGGCATCCATCGGCTGCGCCCCGCCCTCGAGGTCGATCACGCTGAGGCGCCGGTGCGCGAGGCCGGCGTGCCCAGCCGGGTGGATCCACCGGCCCGCACCATCGGGACCGCGATGGGCCTGCAGCGCGTTCATCGCGCCGAGGGCCGCGTCGAGTCCCGGCACCTGGGTGCCGTCGAGAGAAAGAATGGCGCCGATGCCGCACATGGGGAGGACTCCAAGTAATGAAGAGCGCCGGTGCGGAGTCGCGGGTCGCGAAACCCGTGACCCGTGACCCGCGACCACCTACATCAACGCCCTGACTTCCCGCGCGATGGCCAGGCAGCAGGTGAGGCCGGGGGACTCCATGCCCACCAGGTTGATCCAGCCCGGCAGGCCCCGCGTACCTTCCTCCGCGATGACGAAGTCAGGGACCACGCCGTCGGAGAGGACGAGCCGAGGCCGGATCCCGCTCTGGTCCGGGCGAAGGTCGTCAACACGAAGGGCCGGCAGGTAGCGTGCTGCGCGTTCCGCAAATTGGGCCGCCCGTGCGGGCGGAACGCGATAGTCCTGCAGCCGCCCGGCCAGGAACTCGACATCGGGTCCGAAGCGGACACCGCCCGCGAGGTCCACTGTCACGTGGACGCCAAGACCCATGAGCGCCGGATTCGGCACGGGATAGACCAGGTGCCGAGGCCGGATCGCCGCGCCTTCCCGCAGACGGAAGTAGGAGCCCTTCACGAACACCTGGCGATAGCCGGCGGCATCCACATCAATACCCATGCCAGCGGCGATCTCATCGGCCTCCAGGCCGGCACAATTCACGACAGTGGCGGCGTCCATGACGGTCTCATCGTCGCCTTCGGTGTTGCTGCAGCGGATCCGGTAGCCGGTGCCGGTGGGCTCCGCGCTCACATAGGCATGGCCGTACGCGATGACGGCGCCCTGGTCGAGGGCCTCTTGCTCGAGACTGCGCACCAGGCCGTGCGAGTCCACGATGCCGGTGTCTGGAGACCAGAGCGCGGCAGTTGCCCGGACATCAGGCTCCTCCCTGCGCAACTCATCGGTGGAGGTATAGCGCAGCCCTGCGACACCGTTGCGGTGTCCCAGCTCCAGCAGGCGGGCGAGCTCGGGCTCTTCCTCAGGGCAGGTGGCCACAATGAACTTGCCGATGCGCCGGCACCCCACCCGATGCGTCTCGCACCAGGCATGCAATTCAAGGCAGGCGGGAGCGCAGAGGCGGGCCTTGAGGGAGCCGGGCGGGTAGTAGATGCCGGCGTGGAGGACTTCGCTATTGCGGCTGCTGGTTTCCATGCCAGGGCCGGGGTGGCGTTCGAGCACCACCACGTCGCGTCCGGCCATGGCGAGTTCCCGTGCCACCGCGAGGCCGATCACGCCAGCGCCGATGACGAGGCTATCGGTCACATCGCCCCGCCAGGCCATGATGAGTTCGTCACTCGCGCGCTTCGAGGGTCCGGAGCGCGGCCAGCAGCGCCTTGTACTCGCTCATCGGCCTGGCAGGTGCGCCCATGACGACAGCTCCATCTGGCACATCCTTCACGACGAGCGCTCCGAGGCCCACGGTCGCGTGGTGCCCGAT
>DASSOW010000506.1:0-23001 GCA_035700175.1 Gemmatimonadales bacterium
AATACGCCTCCGAGTTCCGCTATCGCAATCCGGTGGTGGACGGGCGCACGCTGGTGATCGGGATCTCACAGAGCGGCGAAACGGCCGACACGCTCGCGGCCATCCGCGAGGCCAAGTTGCGCGGGGCGCGGACCATCGGCCTGGTCAACGTGGTCGGTTCCACGATTGCGCGCGAAGTGGACGGCGGCATCTACCTGCACGCCGGGCCGGAAGTAGGCGTGGCCAGCACCAAGGCCTTCACCAGCCAGGTGGCCGCGCTGGCGCTGGTGGCGCTGCGCTTTGCCCGGCTCCGGAACCTCTCCATCCTGCAGGGCCGGGAATTCATCCAGCAGCTCCACCGGCTGCCGGAGCAGGTGCAGGCCATTCTCGATCGGGAGAAGGAGCGTCACGAGATCGAGAACCTGGCCGAGCGCTACGTCCGGGCGCCCAACGCCCTCTTCCTGGGTCGGGGCGTGAACTTCCCGGTGGCGCTCGAAGGAGCGCTCAAGCTCAAGGAAATTTCCTACATCCACGCCGAGGGCTATCCAGCGGCGGAGATGAAGCACGGGCCGATCGCGCTGATCGATGAGATGATGCCGGTCGTCTTCATCGCGCCGCATGACGCGGTCTACGGCAAGATCGTGTCGAACATGGAAGAGGTGAAGGCGCGGGGCGGCAAGGTGATCGCGGTGGTGAACCAGTGCGACGGCGAGGTGGACCGGCTGTCGGACGCGTGCGTGGAGATCCCCGAGACGCACGAGCTGCTCTCGCCCATCCTCACCATCATTCCGCTGCAGCTCTTTGCCTATTACGTAGCCGTGCGCCGCGGCTGCAACGTGGACCAGCCGCGGAACCTGGCGAAGAGTGTGACGGTGGAGTGAGGGGCTAGGGATTAGGGGCTAGGGGTCAGGGTGGAGAGAGGGAGCTCCGCTGCCCAACCCTAGTCCCTAGCCCCTAACCCCTGGTCCCTAAATAGTTGCTCTGCTCCGGCTCGTCCCCTTCGCGCCGACTTCCTTGGGCTCGGTGTCACGGTCCTCCCCCAGCAGCGTGTCCCAGAATCCCCGGCGAGCATGGAGCTCGTTGTGGACATCGCGCACGCCCGCCAGCTGCTCGACACAGTCTTCCGCCCGCCGCTTGGCCCGGCGATCCTCGACTTCGCCCTTCAGCGTGATCTCGCCGTTGCTGACCGAGACCTGGATGTCGCTGGCATCGATTTCGGGGTCGCGCGTCAGGGCGTCGTTGGCGTCTTCGCGGATCCGTTCGTCGGAGCGCTGGTAGTCCTTGGGCCCGCGGCCGGAATAGGTGGACCGCCCGGCGCTGGAGCCATAGGCACCCGAGCCCATGCCGCCGACACCTGCCCAGTTGTGCTGCTGGCCGTAGGACGACGGCTCGCGCTCGGTGGCCAGGCCTCCCTGTCCGTACGCGCTCGGGCCATAACCACCCTGGCCGTATGCGTTCGGGCCGTAGGCGCTCGGCCCGTAACTGCCCTGACTGGATGCGTTGTAGCCGGCCTGGCTGTAGCCGCCCTGGCTTGAGCGCTGGGCGGCGCTCCGGTCATATGACCGCCGTCCGTAGCTCTGGCGCCGCCCACGTCCGCTGCTGCCCTGGCTTGAGCCTCCCCAGTGTTCCTGGCTGCCCTGATACCGCTCGCTCGAGCTCTCGCCGTAGCGACCGGTTCCACCGTAGGCGCGGTTGGACCATTCAGTGCCGCGCTCACCTTCCCACTCATTGCCGAACCGCTCCGAGCGGCCCTGGTTCCGGTACTCCGGGTCCTGATATGCCATGGTGTCACCCTCCGGGTTTGACGCCGGACGGGTCTGCCCACGAGCAACTGTCCGGCGGCGGATTGCAGTAGAAGCCGTGGCCGGCGACTGAGTCAGGGAAAGGATCAGGGTCGGAGCACGGCGGGCCATCATGATAGGGGGAAAGTCGCGGTGCGATTGTGGGGTAGGTCACACTGAAGACGGGAAGACGGGAAGACGGGAGGACGGGAAGTGTGCATTCCTCCAGATCTTCCCGTCTTCCCGCCTTCCCGCCTTACTTGTCCCCTGTCCCCGGCCCGATGATGGTATCGAAGCGCGAGATCCGGTCCGCCGGGAAGCCGCCGGTGATGGCGTGCTTGCGGATGAGCTCCTCGTCCGGCGAACGGTACACGCAATACAGCTTGTCTTCCGTTACGTAACTCTGCATCCACTGGATTTCCCGGGGCAGCTGGGCCAGCACCGAATTGGACTTGGCGGCGACCTTGGCCAGTTCTTCCGGCGACAAGGTGTGGATGCCCGGCACCTTCCGCTCAATGATGTACATCGGCACGGGGGACCTCGGGGTTCAGGGCTGAAAGCTGAAGGCTCAAGGCTGCGACCTGCGACCTGCGACCTGCGACCTGCGACCTGCGACCTGAAACGCCTCCACGCTACAGGCCGGCCTCACGCTGTCAAGACCGGACACGGGAAGAAGCCGGGAAACGGGCGAAAAGGGGTCATGGGTCGTGAGTCATGAGTCGTGAGTCATGAGTCGTGAGTCGTGGACCTGTTACATTCGCACCCAAGACCCAAGACCCAAGACCCAAGACCCAAGACCCAAGACCCACATGCGCCTCGTCCTTCAACGTGTTTCCCGCGCCGCCGTCCGAGTTGACCAGGAACCTCTCGGCGAGATCGGCCGGGGCTATTGTATCCTGGTGGGGCTTACCCACGGCGATACCCCAGCCGAAGTGCTCTGGATGGCGGAAAAGGTGATGGGACTGCGGCTCTTTGCTGATGACGAGGGCAAGATGAATCTCAGTCTCGCCGACATCGGCGGCGCGGTGCTGGTCATCTCCCAGTTCACCCTCTACGGCAATGCCGAGAAGGGGCGGCGGCCGTCGTTCATTGACGCCGCCCGGCCCGACGTGGCCGAACCGCTCTACGAACTGTTCATCGCCCGCCTGCGGGAACTGGGCGTCAGCGTGGCCACGGGGCGGTTCGGCGCCATGATGGAGGTGGAGATCCACAACGACGGTCCCGTGACCCTCCTGCTGGAGCGGAACGCGTGAACCGCATCCTGACCCTGGCCTCCGCCTCACCCCGCCGCAAGCAGCTACTCGAGATGCTGGGCATCCCGGTCCGGATCCAGCCGTCACACATCGAGGAAGTGCCTCGGCCGGGCGAGTCTCCTGCCTCCTACGCTGAGCGCCTGGCACGCGAGAAGGCCGAGAGTGTGGCGGGCGAGTTCGTGCTGGGAGCGGATACCACCGTGATTCTCGACGATACGTTGCTGGAGAAGCCGGCGGATGCGGACGATGCCGTGCGCATGCTCCTGCTGCTGCAGGGCCGCACCCATGAAGTGCGCACGGCGGTGGCCCTGGCGGCCGGCGGCGTGACCCGCACCGCCGCCGACGTCACCCGGGTGACGTTTCGCCCGGCATCGGAGTCATTCCTGCGCGACTACGTGACCACCGGCGAGCCGATGGACAAGGCCGGCGCCTATGGCATACAGGGGTTCGGGGCGGCGCTGGTGGAGCGGGTGGAGGGAGATTTCTTCAGCGTGATGGGCTTGCCGGTGCGGCTGGTCCTGGACCTGATGGCCCGGGCAGGGTGGCCCTACCGCTTTACCCGGTAGACCTGCACCGGCGCGGCCCGGCCGCGCAGGGTCATGTCGGGCGCCGCCGCGAAGCGCTCGGGGTGGCTGACGACGTTTCGGAACGCCTCACCCACCAGGATATCGCCCGCGCCCGCCTGGGCGCAGAGGCGCGACGCGATGTTTACCGCATCACCCAGCACGGTGTATTCCAGCCGTCGCGGACTCCCGATATTTCCGGCAAACACGTCCCCGTGATTGATGCCGATACCGATTCCCACTTCGGGCCGGCCCCGTGCGCGCCAGCGCTCGTTGAGTGACGCCACGGCCTCCTGCATATCGACCGCGGCGGCCAGCGCGCGGTCAGGATCATCGTCGTGACGGGCCGGCGCGCCCCACAGCGCCATGATGGCATCGCCGATGAACTTGTCGAGGGTCCCGCCGTGCTCGAAGATGATGTCCACCATCTCGGAGAAATAGTCGCTCAGGAGCTGGGCCACTTCCTCCGGCGGCATCGACTCGGAGAGAGTGGTGAAGCCGCGGATGTCGCTGAACAGCACGGTGAGCAGGCGCCGCTCGCCGCCCGGCGCCAGCGATGCCTCCGAACTGGCGATCTCCGCGGCCACGTTCGGGGCGAAATAGCGCTCAAAGTTCGAGCGCACCAGCGCTTCACGCCGCAGCTGATCGGCGGAGCGGCTGCTCGCGATGGCCAGCGCCGCGATCCCGCTGAAGGCCACGAGGAACTGCAGGTCCTCGTCCGAAAAGAGATTGGTGGCGGTGACGTTGTCGACGTAGAGCACGCCGAGAAATTCATCGGCAGACGCCATGAGGGGAGAGCAGATGGCGCTGCGCACCTGCTGGGCCACGATCGACTGGCCCTGAAACCTGACATCCGACGCCGCGTCCTGGGTGAGCACGGCCACCCGCTCCTCCCGCACCTTGGCGGCGATGGAGCGGGGCACGGCCTGCGTGGAATTTTCGCCCAGGCGGTTGCGGGCAATCCGGGGTGTGAGCTCGCCATCGCCATCCGCCAGCAGGACGGCGACGCGATCCACGTTCATGATTTCGAAGGTGATCTCGGAGATGCGCTGCAACAGCCGGTCGAGGTCGAACTCGCTGGCCAGCTTCTGCGAGACTTCCAGCAGCAGGCTGAGCTTCCGAGCCAGCCGCTCCTCCCGGCCGGTCTGGGCCAGCCGGAGCTGGCTGGTGCCGGCATTCTCGGCGACATCGATAACGCCGGGAGCCACCGGCAGTTCGCGGACGATCGTGGCGTCGCGGACCGGCGCGGCCGGCGTCGGTCGCGGCGCCGGGGTGCCGTCGCTCACGAGCTCGAGCCGGAAGTTGACCCGCCCGAAGGTGACCGTATCGCCCGGCTTGAGCAGCCCGATGGCGACCCGCTCCCCGTTGATGCTGGTACCGTTTGAACTTTCGAGATCGCGGAGCTGGACGCCGTCAGGTCCCGCCGTCAGCTCGGCGTGACGCCTGCTGATGGTGGGGTCATAGACCGGCACGTCGCTCGCCGCGCTCCGGCCCAGCACCAGCGCCCGGCCGGGCGGAAGGTCAAAGGTGCGTGTGCCCTGCTGGGCGGTAAGGCGATAGGCAGGCATCGGTGCCGAATATACCGGGGACCGGCTCAGGACGCGCTGGCAAGTGCCAGTGCGGTGAGCACAGCGCGGGCCTTCGCTTCCGTCTCGCGCAATTCGGCCTCGGGGACAGAGTCGGCCACGATACCGGCACCGGCCTGTATCCACGCTTTCCCGTCCTGGATGACGGCAGTGCGAATGGCGATGGCAGTATCCAGCGTGCGCCCACCCCACCCCACATAGCCAACGGCCCCGGCATATGGGCCACGCCGCACCGGCTCGAGCTCATCGATGATCTGCATCGCACGGATCTTGGGCGCACCTGACACGGTCCCCGCAGGAAAGCAGGCGGCCAGCGCCTGCAACGCATCCGCATCGCTTCGCAGAGTGCCCCGCACCTCGCTCACGAGGTGCATGACGTGCGAGTAGCGCTCCACTGCCATGAGCGAGCGCACCTCGACGCTTCCGTAGCGGCTGACGCGGCCCACGTCGTTGCGGCCGAGGTCCACCAGCATCATGTGCTCGGCGCGCTCCTTGGGGTCGGCCAGCAGCTCGGCCTCGAGCGACGTGTCTTCCTCGGGGGTGGTGCCGCGGCGCCGCGTGCCCGCAATGGGCCGCACCGTGAGCTGCCCATCCTCGACCCGGACCAGCACCTCGGGCGAACTCCCCACCAGGGACAGCGCGCCGAGCCGGAGAAAGAAGAGATACGGCGCCGGGTTGAGCGCGCGGAGGTAGCGATAGGCCAGGAACGGATCGGGTGCCGGCACGTCGATGCGACGGGAGAGCACCGCCTGGAAGATGTCGCCCGCGCGGATAAGCTCGCGAATCCGTTCCACATCCACCATGAACTGCCCTGCTTCATAGGGCGAATGCCCGGTTGTCGGCGCCACGCTCGCTGCCGGATCGAGCAGGGGCAGGGAGACCGGCTGCCGCAGGCGGCTGATCCACTCGTCGATGCGAGCGGTGGCGTGGTCGTACAGCGCACGCAAGGTGGTCTCGTCAGCTCCGGCGGGCACGCGCACGCTGGCGATGACGATGGCGGTGTGAAACGCGTTATCGAGGGCGAGGACCATCTCGGCCACCATCATCACCGCATCAGGCAGGCCGCGGTCGTCCGGAGGCGGCGTGCCGATCCGCTCCAGGAAGCGCACCACGTCGTAGCCGAGGAACCCCACGGCGCCGCCGGTAAAGCGGGGCAGCCCTGGAACCGAGACCGGCGCTTCCCGACGGGTCAACTCGGCCAGGTGCGACAAGGGGTCGGCGTCCGGCTGGTCGCTCCAGCCAGCTGCCGGTGTCCATGCACGCACCCGGCCCTCGCGATACTCGTAGACCGCCGAGGGTTCCGTGGCCATGAAGGTGTAGCGGGCCCAGCGTTCGCCACCCTCGAGTGATTCCAGCAGGAAGCCATACTCACCGCGGTGGAGCTTGCTGAAGGCCGTGACCGCCGTGTCGGCATCGAGCATGACTTCACGCGCCACGGGGACCCGGCCGCCGACGCGTGCGCTTGCGGTGAACTGATCGAAGCTGGTACGGATCATCTTGGGGCAGCGACGAGATAGGTGCCCGCCCGCTGCACGATGGTGCGGAGCTCATCAGTGCCCGGCCGGACGGAAGGCAGGAAGGTGGCAACGTCCCCCTCGAGCCGGGCAATGGCCAGGATCCGCTCTACCTCGATGTCGCTGCCGTAGCGGGCGCGCGCACCGGCCGGCGCAAAGAAATGGACCGGATAGGAAAAAGTGATGCTGGCGGCGCTGAAGGGCGCACTGGTTCGGAGCGTAAGGCCGTACGCACCGGGCCGAGGCGTAACCTGGATCTCCACCTGCTGGCCTGCGGCCACCTGGAACGCCGCGGAATCAAATGCCACTTCCGCGAATACCACGTTGTCGGGCGGCGCGTGACGGAGCACGATGGTTCTCGGCAGGCCGGCCGGGGTCATGACAGTGGTATCGGGCGGCGGTGCCCCGGTGCTTTCAAGCTGGTAAATGCCGGCCAGGGGCAAGGTGCCGAGGGTGGATCCGGTGGTGTCCATGACCGGTCCGGTGTTCGCGACCGGCGGCGGACCGCCGCAGGCCGCCAGCGCGCCCAGCAGCGAGCTAAAGGTCCACGCGCTTGCTCGCACCGTGGCGCTCCGGAATATTCCGCTCAATGCATCCTCGTGTTGCGCGTTTACTGAAAGCCGGCGCAGCTGCCGCCGTCGTGCTGGCCCTGCCAGGCGCGTTGTCGGCGCAGGCATGGAACAGTCCGGCAGCGCTGGCCCTGGCGCGCCAGGGTGCCATGCGGCGCGCCGAAGCCGCCGCCGATTCCTCGCTGCAGTCGTACCGGACGCAGGCCCACGGCTTTGTGTTCTTCCTGGCGCAAGTCGGCGAGGAAGGGATGCGCGAGCCACCCCGGCTGGTCAAGGCAGATGAACTGCAGGTGGAAGTGTATTGGCACGCCCCGAACCTCAGCAAGCAAGTGATCCAGGGCTGGCGCGACGGCCGCTTCCTCCCCACCGATATCGACTATCACCGCGATCATCTCGGCATCGTCACCAATAATTTCGGCGACCTGATCCGGATTGGCGAGGGCGACGAGGTGCGCGACGTTCCGCATCCCCTCTCGGCGGCGGGGCTCGAGCTGTACGATTTTGCCCTGACCGACAGCGTGACAGTCCAGGGGGCGGGCGGCTCGATCCGGCTGCTGGCGCTCTCGGTGCGGCCGCGCGATTTCGGACAGCCGCGCGTGGTCGGCACCCTTTTCCTCGATGCCAGCACGTCGCAGCTGGTGCGGTTCCGCTTCAGCTTCACGCCGGCAGCGTATCTCGATTCCCAACTGGAGGACATTTCCATCACCCTCGAGAGCGCCCTCTGGGAGGGGCGCTACTGGCTGCCGCACCGGCAGGAGATCGAGATCCGGCGACGCTTCAGCTGGCTGGAGTTCCCGGCGCGCGGCATCATCCGCGGGCGATGGGAAATCGAGGACTATGACCTCAATGCGCCTTTCCCCGCCGAGCTGCTCAACCGTGTCAGCATCAGCGGGCTGCGGCGGCCCGACAACAGCGACACGACCCGGTGGACTGGCCCGTTGATCGATGCGATCCACGGTCTGGGCCAGCCGTTCAGTGAGCAGGAGATGGCCGGCATCCGGGCCGACGTCGAGCGCGTCGCAGGGAGCCACCTGCTCTCGGGGCTGCCTAGCAAGCGGATCGGTGGCCAGAGCGTGAGTGACCTGGTGCGCGTCAACCGGGTCCAGGGACTTGCCCTCGGGGCGAGCGGCGTGATCGGCGTGGGCAGCAACCGCGTCCAGTTCCGTCCCTCGGTCGGCATCGGCACCTCGGACGGCCGTGCGACCGGCGGGCTTGCGGTCATGATCGGCCAGGGCGCGACGCAGGTCTCGGCGGCGGCCGAGCGAAGCGTGAGGGACGTGGGTGAGTCCCCGGTCATCGCGCCACTGCTCAATTCGATCATGGCGCAGGAGTTCGGCAAGGATTACGGCGACTACTTCCGGCTGGACCGGGCTGAGCTGGCAGTCCGCCAGCGGTTCGGCCCTCGCCACTCGGTGACCCTGGCCGGCGGCATCGAACATGCCCATTCGCTGGAGGTTACCCATGATCCCGCCTCCGGTACCTATCGTGCCAATCCGGCACTGGGAGCGGGCGAATACCGGTTCGCCCGGCTGGAACTTGCGCGGAGGCCGCTCTCGACGCTCGCCTCTGCGCGTGACGCCGATGCGGCCCTGGTTTTGGAAGCCGGTGATGGTCTGAGTGACTATTTCCGGGCGAGCGCCACGGTGCGGCTGCGCCAGCAGCTGGGAGGCACCGAACTCCTGCTCACCGGGGCCGGCGGGTGGGGATCTGCAAGGCTTCCGGCATACCGCGACTTCGTCCTGGGTGGCCGCGGGTCGCTGGTGGGGGAGCCGTTCCGTGCCTATGGCGGCCGAAGCCTTGCACTGGCGCGGCTGGAGTGGCGCGTTGATGTCCCGGCTCCGGCCATCCCGCTCGGGTCGTTTGCCTCCACCGGTCGCTCGGTCACGCTGGCCCCATTCCTGGCGGCGGGCTGGTCGGGTGGGGAGCAGGCCGGCGTGCCGTGGCGGTCGTCAGACGGTATCAGGCCGGTGGCTGGTGTCGCGCTTGACCTGTTCATGCGGCTCATCCGGGTGGAAGCCGGTGTGGCGCTTCGCACCGGGGATGTGGGACTGACGGTCGATGTGAATCGGGATTGGTGGGGGATTCTGTAGGAGGTCGCAGGTCGCAGGGCTCGTGACCTGCGACATGAGACTTGTGACTTCTCAGCCCCTGCCAGACGCAATTACACTACAGTGCCCACCGGGCACTCCTTCAGCACCAGCACGGACACGACATGCAATTCACCGACGAGTGGCTCGTTGCCACCCTCGAGCCCCTGCTCAGCCCGGGGACCATCGCGGAACTGCGGCTGGGAGGCGGCGAGAACATTTCGCTCTGGGACCGCGTGGTCCAGCGTCGCCTGCTCACCGACGAGCAGGTGCTCGACGCCGTAGCCAGGCGGTTCCGGATGCCGGTGATGCCCGAGGGGGATGCCTCGAGCGATGCCGTGGCAGTTGTGCCAGCCCAGGTGGTGCGCCGGTTCGGGGTGCTGCCCTTCAGCGTTTCTGATTCCTACCTGGATGTCGGGACCGCCAATCCCTTCGACATCGATGCGGAAAAAGGACTCGCGTTCGCGAGCGGGCGCGAAGTGCGGCTGTTTCTCGCCCCGCCGTCGCGGATCCGCGCGGGCCTCGAGACCCTCTTCCCCAGTGAAGATCCGGTGGCCCGCCTGCTGGGTGGCTTTGACCAGTCCGCCGAAGTGCAGTCGGTCGACGAAGACGAGGATGTCGGCGCCACCGCCGAAGAGGCGAGTCATGCTCCGATCGTCCGGCTGGTGGACATGATGCTGGCGGACGGGATCGCGAGCCGGGCGAGCGACATCCACGTGGAGCCCATCGATGGCGGCGTGGCGGTGCGTTATCGCATCGACGGCGTGCTGTGCCAGGTCATGAAGGTGCCCCGCAACGCGGGCCTGCCGCTCATCTCGCGCCTCAAGATCATGTCGGGGCTGGATATTGCCGACCGGCGCCGGCCGCAGGACGGGCGGGCACGCGTGCTGGTCAACGGCAACCCGGTCGACTTGCGCGTCTCCTCGCTGCCGTCGTCGGCGGGCGAGAAGGTCGTCATCCGTATCCTCAACACCAAGGCCGTCATCCTCGAGCTCGCATCGCTGGGCCTGTACGATGACGAATCGGCGGTGATCCGGGAGCTGCTGGACCACAAGGAAGGCATCCTGCTCGTCACGGGACCGACCGGTTCCGGGAAAACCACGACGCTCTATTCCGCGCTCCGACTGGTGCAGGGCGAGGGCGTGAACATCGTGACGGTAGAAGACCCGGTGGAGTACAAGCTGGGCGAAAACATCGTGCAGGTGCAGGTGCAGGAGAAGGCGGGACTCACCTTTGCGTCGGCCCTGCGGTCCATCCTCCGGCAGGATCCCGACGTGGTCCTGGTCGGCGAGATTCGTGACAGTGAGACTGCCCAGATCGCGGTGCAGGCCTCGCTCACCGGGCACCTGGTGCTTTCGACGCTGCACACCAACGATGCTGCCAATTCAATCACGCGGCTCGTGGACATGGGGGTCGAGGCATACAAGCTTGGCTCCGCCCTGCGGGGCATCGTGGCCCAGCGGCTCATGCGCCGAGTCTGTCCCGCGTGCCGCACGGAGGAGACCGCCGCCGTTCCGGCCAAGCTGCAGTCGTGGATTCCCGCCGGTGCGACGCTGTACAAGGCGGTCGGCTGCCAGGAGTGTGCCGCCACCGGTTATCGCGGACGCTTTGCCATTGTCGAGGCCCTCGTGCTGACGCCGGAACTCGAGCGACTGATCGGCGAAGGCGCCACCGCGGCAGTCCTGGCGGAGGAGGGGCGACGGAACGGCATGCGATCGCTCTTCGAGAGCGGACTGCGGCACGTGCTCGCCGGCCACTCAACGGTCGAGGAACTGCTGCGGGTCACCGATGTCCCGATGGAACGGCAGTCACTCCCGTCCCGTCGCGGCGCACGGCACGGATCACCCTCGGCTGCACCCATGGCGACGGCCAGCGTGCCGGTGGCAGAGGAGTCGCTCAGCTTCGAACTGCTGCCCGAAGTGGAATTGCCGCCAGTCACGGTGCCGGCGGGCTCCAAGGGGACGATCCTCCTGGTGGAAGACGAGGATGGCCTTCGCAAGGTGATGCGCGACCTGCTCGAACGCGAAGGGTTCCGCGTGGCGGAGGCGCCCGATGGCGTGCAGGCGCTCGACCAGGTGGACCGTATCGCTCCGGACCTCGTGGTGCTCGACCTCAACCTGCCCGGCCTCGACGGCTACAGCGTGCTGCAGCAGCTGCGCTCCCGTCCGGCCACCATGCGGCTGCCCGTCCTGGTCCTCACCGCCAAGGGTGACGAAGAGAATGAGGTCAGGGTCTTCGAGCTCGGGGCTGACGACTTCCTGACCAAGCCGTTCCGGCCGAGAGCGCTCGCCGCCCGGCTCGACGCCATGCTGACGCGTCGCCGGCACTGATGCCGTGACCGCCGTCCGGGTGTCGCTGGTCGATGTCTATCCGGTGCGGGTCTGGCACGGCTCGCTGCAGCTCCTGCTGTTGCGGCGAGCGCCGGGAGGACGGTGCCCCGGCTCCCACGAGGCGGTGCACGGCCACATCGAAGCAGGCGAGCCTCCGGCGGAGGCCGCGCGGCGCGAACTGCGTGAGGAAACCGGGCTCTCGCCGTTGCGGCTCTACAACCTGAGTCGGGTCGAGCTCTTCTATCAGGCCGCTCCGGACGAGGTGGCGCTGGTGCCCGTGTTCGTGGCGGTCATCGCGGATGGGGCCGACGTCGTACGGAGCGTAGAGCACGATGCCTCGGAATGGGTAGACTTCAGCGAGGCTCGCCGGCGGCTCACCTGGCCCCGCAGCGCCCGCGCCCTGGATGACATCGAGCGGTTGCTGCCGGGAGGGGAGGCGGGGCCGGTGACGGATGTGCTGCTTCTAAGCTGAAGGCTGAAGGCTGAAAGCTGTTATCTTCATTCAGCTTTCAGCTTTCAGCTTTCAGCTCTAAACTCCGAACTCTCAACTTGCCCTCGCCCAGACTCTTCCTTTCCCTCCTGCCTCTCCTCGCCGCTGCTGCAGTGAGCAACGACGCGGCCTGCGTGCGGCCCACCAAGGCCAACACGGTGGTGCAGGGCGAGGTGACCATCTGTCCGGGGCGCTATCGGATCCCGGACCCTGACGGCAAGGGCGTGATCGTCGCGGGCAGCCCCGGCACCAGCGTCAACCTCACCGGCGTGACGCTGGAGAGCGGCGACAGCGTGCCGGCCACCTATCGGGGCGTGGGCGTGGTCGCCAACGGGGTGGATCGCATCACCGTCACGGGCGGGATCATCAGGGGCTATCAATTCGGGATCAGGATCGATGGTGGGCGAGGACATGTGGTGGCCGGCGCCGACGTGTCGGGTTCGCGCACGCAGGCGCTTCGCTCGACACCGGAGCGCTTCGACGAGGCCGACTGGCTCGACATCTTTCACGCCGATTCGGCGGAGGCGTACGGCGCCGGCGTCTACCTGAACGGCACGACCGGCGCCACTGTCCGGAGCATCAAGGCGGTGCAGGCCCAGAATGGCATCATGCTGCGCGATGCGAATGGCAGCGTGATCATTGACAACGACGTCTCCAGCAACACTGGCTGGGGCATCAGCCTCTGGCACTCGTCACACAGCATGATCGCGCGCAACCAGGCGCACCACAACGTGCGGTGCGAGAGTCCGCAGTATCGGCGGGGCTGCGATTCGGCCGGCATCCTGCTGCGCGAGGCGAGTGACTCGAACATCGTGGCCGATAACGACATCTCGTTTTCCGGCGATGGCTTCTTCCTGAGCGGACAGCCGCCGGACGTGAACCCTTCGACCGGCAACCTGGTGCTGCGGAACGACGCCACCGGCGCCTGGCACAACGCCTTCGAGTCCACCTTCAGCTTCGGCAACCGCTTCCTGGACAACCGCGCTGACAGCTCCGACTATGGCTTCTGGCTCGGCTACTCCACTGCGAATGTGGTGGAGGGCAACCTGGTCATCGGCACCCGGACGGCCGGGGTCGCGATCGAGCATGGGCAGGACAACGTGATCGCACGGAATACCATCGTGGGCGGCCAGGTGGGGGTGCGCCTCTTTGCGCCCGACACTACCGCCCGCCCCAGCCGGGGCTCGGACGTCGACGGGAACTACCTGGCCCGGCTCGATCGAGGTGTGGTGCTGCAGCGGAGCGCGCGTACCCGGGTGCGCGGGAACATCTTCGACGGTGCGGCGGACGGGCTGGTGGTGGACGACGCCTCAGCTGACGCGCGGGTGCGCGACAATGTCTTCCTCCGAGCCTCCCGCGTGTTCATCGTGGCCGATCACCTCGATGCGGGGGGCAACTACTGGGCGACTGCAAATGCCGCCGCCGCCCTCCAGCAGGTCCGCGGTGACATCACGGTAGACCCGTGGCGGCCGGCGAGGGAAGCAGGGTACTAGATGGGCGAGATGGGCAGGATGGGCGAGATGGACGGGTGATTACTGGATGGGCGTGATGGGCGAGATGGGCTGGATGGACAAGTGCTGTCCGGCGATTGTCGGTCTGCCCATCCTGCCCATCCTGCCCATCCTGCTCTCATCCCGTCCTCAAAATCTCTTCCGCCATCTGCCTGAGGCGCCGGATGTCGAGCGGCTTGGCGAGACTCCTGGGTGGGTTCGTCTCGCTCGGCAGTGCGCCGACCACCACCATGCGACCCTTCCAGGTCGGACGGGCGCGCTGCAGCAGCTCCGCGACCGACGCGCCCTGGTCGGCCCGCGTCTCACCGTCTGCCACCACCATGTCATAATCGCGGGCCGCCAGCAGCTCGCGCAGCTGGTCGGGTTCCGGCGCTGCGTGGACGATGTGGCCGTCCGGTGCGAAGAGCGCACGTACCATCCGCTGGAGCGCGGGGTCATGCCCGGCGACGAGGATGTGACGAGTCGCGTCGCCAACGGCACCGCCGCGCGCCGCGGAGGCGAGCGGCAGGGTCAGCACGAAGCTCGCACCGCCGGTGGGCGCCTTCCGGTAGCTCAGGCTCCCGCCGTGGGACTGGGCAATCCCGTAGCTCAGCGAGAGGCCGAGACCGGTGCCCTGACCCGCCGGCTTGGTGGTGAAGAACGGCGTGAACAGGCGCGGGCGGTGGTCATCGCGGACTCCATCGCCGCTGTCCATGACCTCCAGCACCGCGTCGCCCTCCTGCTGGCAGGTCCGGAGCGTGATGCGCCGCTGCCGGCCGGCGGGCAGCGCGGCGAGGGCATGGATCGCGTTGGTGAGGAGGTTGAGGAGGACCTGCTGCAACTCGTGAGGATCGCCGTGTACCAGCACGGGATCACCCGAGAGCTGGTTCTCGAGCTCGATCTCCCTGAGGCGCAGGTCGTACGCCACCAGCGAGGAAGTGCGGCCCACCACATCGTTGATGTCTACTACCGTCTGCTGGGCGGTTTCCTTCCGGGCGAATGTCAGCAGGTTGCGCACGATGCGGCCGGCCCGTTCGGCCTGGTCGTGGATGATGCGGATGTGCTGCCGGGGGGAGTCGGGTAGCGGTTCGCGCTCCAGCAGCAGCTCGGCCAGGCCAGCGATGGAGGTGAGCGGGTTGTTGAGCTCGTGCGCGACGCCCGAGACCAGCTGGCCGATGGCGGCCATCTTTTCGCTCTGGATCAGCTGCGCCTCCATGGCGCGCTGGGCGGTCACGTCCTCGACCAGCGCCACCATCGCACCATGCCCGAAGGCCCCGCCCAGTGGCGCCAGCGTCAGGCGCAGCAGCCCGCCATGCCGCCCCTGCGTGGCGCTGGGCGCGGTCGCCGCGCCGTGCGACTGCACGTTGCGCATGTAGGTGAGTGCCGGGCCAGGATCCGCGAAGAGCAGCGGCGCCAAGGGCTTCCCGTGCAGTTCCGATGTCAGTGCGCTTGCCATGGTGGCCAGGGCCTGGTTGGCCCGCTGGATCGTGCCATCGGCATTCAGCACGGCAATGCCTTCCCGCAAGGCGTCGAAGGCGGTTTCCCACTGCAGGCGCCCATGCTCCACCCGCGCGAACAGCTTGCTGTTGGCAAGCACCACGGACGCGCTCGTAGCCACGGTGGACAGCAGCCAGAGGTCCTCGGTGGTGAAGGGACCATCGGTGTGGTCGGTGACCGCGATGGCGCCCAGCGTCTCGTTGCGGGACCGGAGCGGCACCACCGCCGCCGACCGCACCAGCAGGTCATAGAGCACGCGCACATCCGCGGATTCGAGGCGCTGGTCCACCTCGATCCGCCCGCGATCGAGTGCCGCCGTCAGCAGCGAGACGTCACTCCTCGGCACTCGCCGCCCGGCTGCGTCCGCCAGCGTTCCCTCCGCCGCCACGATACGGAGCCAGCGATCGTCCTCTACCAGCACCACCATCACGCCCTGGGCCCGGATGAAGCGGCGGAGGTAGCGGACGACCTGGTCCACGATGCGATCAGGCTGAAAGGAATCGGACAGGACGTAGCCCAGCTCGCGCAGCGTGAAGAGCTCGCTGATCCGGTGTTCGAGCTGGGCGGCGAGTTCATCGCGCTGGCGGAGGAGGTGGCGATAGCGCTGCTCGGTACGGTAGGCGCGGACGCCGAGCACAAGGAGCGCCGCCGACATCGGGACCACGACGACCGACCACCACGACATGCCGGTCTCATGGATGAAGACGTACTCGGTCATGACGAGCAGCAGGCTCGCCAGCACCGCGAGCACCGCGGGCGGCAGCCGGAACGGTGTGCGGCGCTTCAGCTGGCCGGCTCTCCCCGCCGCGCAACACGCTCGGTCACATAGGCCTCGGGCGGCGCGTTCGGCTTGACCCGCACCGACTTGGCGGGAATGCCGACGTTCACATGCCAGGCCCGTACGTCCTTGGTGGCGACTGCCACGGCGCCCACCATGCCGTTCATGCCCACGTGCACGCCCGCGAGCACGGTGGCGTGATAGGTGATCCGGACGTCGTCGTCGAGGATCGTGGAGACGCTGGTCACATCCTTCTGGTCCACGATGCTGTGAGTATGGCTGTAGATGTTGGCGTAGTCGGAAATGCTGACCCGGTTGCCCAGCCGGATGCCGCCCCGGTCGTCCAGCAGCACGTGGCGATGCACGACGCAGTCATCGCCCACTTCCATGTTGTAGCCGAAGGAAAATTCGACATGCTGGAAGCATTTGAAGTTGCGGCCGCAGCGGGCAAAGATGTGCCGCGCCAGGATGCGCCGGAACTGGACCCCCAGGTCGACGTTCTGCCCGCCCACGGGCGAGCGGTCGAAGGAGTACCAGAGCCAGAGCAGCGGCTTGACCCGGGCAAAGCGCCCGGGATCGACGTCGGCGTAGTACTCGGGCTCAAGGGTGATGCCCCGGGGATCGAGCGCGCGGAGCGCCAGCCGGCTGGTGACCGGCACCGCCGGATCGGCTACCCGTTCGTCGTAGTCGGTGATGTCGGGGTAGTAGAGGCCGAGGAGGGTGTCCCGCGCGATCCGGTTCCAGTCGGCGCCGGGGGCGGCAAGCTCGCCCTCGAGCTCAGCCAGCCAGTCCTGGGCGGCTCGGCGATCGGCGTCAGGAAGCGTGATCGAGCGCAGGGGTTGCTGGGTCATTGGGGGTCTCCGGTAGATGGGTGGAAGATAGTCGCAAGTCGCAGGTCGCAGGTCATGCGACGCGCGACCGACGACCGCGCTCCGGCCTTGACCTCCACGCCGAAACCTGACACTTTCTGTCGCCTTTATGAAAAACTACTTGAGAATGTTTATCATTTGCGCCTCCGAGGCCACCGGCCATCCCGCCGGTGCCTAGCCCCGTCGTCGGCTTCCTGCTGACCGCCCAGCTGCTCGCGCTGCCCGGCGTTCGCGTCAGCCGCGCCGTGGTGGTCATGGGCACCCAGCTCAAGATTGACGTCATCGCCGCTTCTCGTCCCGCCGCGCTCGAAGCCACCGAGGCGAGCTATCAGGCCGTACTCAGGGCGGACGCCCTGCTTAGCACCTGGCACGCGAGTTCGCTCGACTCCCTGAATCAGGCAACCGTTGGCGACACCACAGCCATCTCCACAGAGCTCCTGAGCCTGCTGCACGAAGTGCTGCCCTGGCGCGACTCGACCGGCGGGGCCTTCGAACCGGTGAGCGGGGCATTGGCAGACGCCTGGGACCTGCGCGGGGCCGGCCGAGTGCCCTCGACGGACCAGCTGCGCCGGGCGCTGGCGAGCACTGGCGCCGAGGCGATGGAAATCCGGGACAAGGTGGCGGTACGCCAACGGGGCGGCGCCTGGCTCGATAGCGGTGCCTTCGGGAAGGGCGCGGCGCTTCGCATGGCGGCGCGCGCGCTGCAGCATGAGGGCATCCAGGCGGCGCTCCTCGACTTCGGCGGCCAGGTGCTGGCGGTTGGGGCGCCGGATCATGCTGGTGGCTGGACCGTGGCCGTGGCCGATCCCCGGGACCGCCAGCGTTCTGCCCTCGAGCTGCTCCTCCGTGACGTGTCCGCTTCCACCAGCGCGCAGTCGGAGCGCTTCGTCACCGTAGATGGCCATCGCTACGGCCACATTCTCGATCCCCACACCGGGCGCCCGGTATCCGCGTGGGGCAGTGTCACCGTCATAGCTGCCGACCCGATGCTTGCCGACATCCTGTCCACCGCGCTCTTCGTGATGGGCCCGGAGCAGGGGCTTGCCTGGGCCAATCGGCACCCCTCGATCGGCGCGGTCTTCCTGGTCAGCAGCACCGCGGGCACCCGATGCGTCACTTCCGTGGGGGCCCGAAAGTTCGTCGTACCCTCCGATTCGCAGCCGGCACCATGAATTCACTCCAACGGATCTTCTAATGCGATCAATTCGTACGTTCCTGCTCGGTCTCCTGGTCACCCTCACGCCTGCCGTGCTGAGTGCGCAGCAGCATGACTCCACCGCCATTGCGGAGCTCCGGCAGCGGCTCGATGCCGTGACGCGCGAACTCGAGCGGATGGAGCTGCAGCGCTCCGATGTGCCGCTTGCCGATACCATGCAGTCGGGGCTCGCGCCGGCTGCCTCGAAGGTGTACCGGGTGAGACAGGGTGTCTCGCTTGGCGGCTATGGCGAGATGCTGTACCAGAACTTTGCGGGCACCACCCAGGCCGGCGACGCGGCGGGGCAGTCGGACCGCCTCGATGCGCTCCGCGCCGTGGTGTACGTCGGCTATCGCTTCAGTGATCACTGGCTCTTCAATTCCGAGATCGAATTCGAGCACGCCAACACCGAGGACGGCGGCGAGGCCGCGCTGGAGTTCGGCTATCTCGAATACCGCCCCGCTCCCGAATTCGGGGTGCGGGCCGGCCTCCTCCTTGCCCCGATGGGCCTGCTCAACGAGATGCACGAGCCGACGACCTGGCTCGGTGCCACCCGGCCGTTGACCGAGACGTACCTCATCCCGTCGACCTGGCGCGAGAACGGCATCGGGATCGTGGGAGACCACGGCATCGTGAGCTATCGTGCCTACGCCATGGCAGGCCTCAAGGGCGTCACCGGCTATTCCGCGGACGAGGGGCTGCGCGAGGGCAGGCAGGGCGGCTCGAAATCGCTGGCTGAGAACTTCGGCGTTGTCGGCCGGGTCGATGTGACGCCGCAGCCGGGACTCATGCTGGGCGGTTCGGGATTCATCGGCAATTCGGGGCAGGGGACGGTGGATGGCGAGGGCGCGCTGCACGCGCGCACCAGCATCATCGAGGGCCACGTCCAGTACCGCGCACGCGGCCTCGACCTCCGTGCGCTGGGCGCGCTGGCCTCAGTGGACGATGCGGCGCGGATCAACGCGTTGCAGGGACTCACGGGCGATGCTTCGATCGGGTCGCGCCTGACCGGCTGGTACGTGCAGGGCGGCTACGACCTGCTGCACTCGAGCCGGACCGCTGCGGCGGTGCTTCCCTACGTGCGGTACGAGCAGGTCAACACCCAGCAGGAGGTGCCCGAGGGCTTCGCGGCCGACCCGGCCAACGACCGGCAGGCAATCTCCCTGGGCGTCATGTGGAAGCCGATCTCGATGGTTGCCGTGAAGGGCGAGTACCAGATCAACCGGAATGACGCCGACACTGGCGTGAACCGGGTGAACCTGGCGGTGGGGTACCTGTTCTGATGGGTCGAGGATCGCGGGTCGAGGGTCGAGCGCCGGGAGCAGGGCGCGTAGCGCCAAGCGCTGGGCGCTTCCTGCTCGCCCCGCTCACCCTGCTCGCCCTGCTCGCCCTGCCGTTGCACGCCCAGTCGCGCCTTTCGCAGCAGGAGGCACTGCGGCTCGCTTTCCCGGCGCCGGACTCGATTGTCCGCCGCACGGCCTTTCTCTCCGCCGGCGACGTCGCGAAGGTCACCACCCTGAGCGGGCCTGGGGTGGAACCGCCGCCGAGCGTGGCGAGCTATTACGTCGCGTGGCAGCAGGGGCAGCCGGTGGGTGTGGCCTACTTCGACACCCATCGGGTGCGGACCGAACGTGAGACGCTGATGTTCGTGCTGGACCGCGCCGGCACGATTCGTCGTGTGGAGGTGCTCGCCTTTGGGGAGCCGCCGGAGTACGCGCCGCCGCGCGGATGGCTGGGGCAGTTTGCCGGGGTCGATTCGTCTGACGGTGCCACGCTCAAGGGGAAGATTGCCGGCATCACCGGCGCCACGCTCACCACCCGCGCCGCCGAGCGCGCCGCGAGGCGGGTGGTCGCACTGCACGCCCTCGTCCATCCCCTGGCTGCGGCCGAGCGGCCGTGACGCGGTTCGAGCGCTGGGGCGTCTGGTCAACGTCAGTCGCGACAGCGGTGACGGGATTTGTCTACCTGTGGATGAAGTACCTGATGACGCCGGTGGACCCATGGGCGGTGATCAACCACCCGCTGCAGCCGTGGGTGCTCAAGGCCCACATCCTGGTGGCGCCACTGCTGGTCTTCAGCATGGGCATGGTGGCACTGAAGCACATCTGGCGGCACCTGCGCAGCGCCCGCCGCACCGCCCGTCGCACCGGCCTCACCACCGCGCTGGTGCTGGGGCCGATGGTCATCTCCGGCTATCTCATCCAGTCGGTGACGGGAGAAGGGGTGCTGCGTGCCCTCGCGATCGCGCACATCGCCACCGGCACCGTGTACGCCCTGGGACTGCTGGCGCACCAGGTGATGGTGCGGCGCGCGCTCAGGGACTCGCGGGGTGGAGTCGCTGCCGCTCCCGCTGCAGCATCGGCAGGCGGTCGCTCCAGTCGGATGACGTCAGTGCACCATAGCTGATCTTGAAGGGATCCCAGACCGGCAGCGATTGCTGGAAGAGGAAGATGGCCATCACCGATTCGCGAGCATCGAGCTGACCGCTCCCGAATTGCGGGCTCAGCGGCACGATGGCGAGCGGCTGTAGCAGCCGGCCCCGCACCTGGATGTTGAGCAGCTGGGAGTCGAAGCGCACCCCATCCTTCTGGCCAAAGAAATTGACCAGCGCCAATCCCGGCTCCGAGATCCCCGCGTCCCGTCCGGCCGAGTCAATCGAAGGCCGGTAGCGCGCCACCAGGCGCTCGAGCGCCGTCGCTGCGTCCTCGGAGAGCAGCCCCAGCAGGCCGGCGTCGAGCGGCACGAACCGGATCTCCAGCTCATCGTTGCGGAGCCGGATGGCGATGTCGCTCTGGTTGAGACGCCCGTAGACCCGTGGTGCCGCGGCGTTCGCGCTATCCGCGGGGGCCGAATCCGCCGGCGCGGCGGCGGGCGGATTCTGGGCGTGGGCGCACGCTGCGGCCAGCAGGAGCGACACCACCAGGCACATCTGTCTCATGCTTGTTCTCCCGCAGAAAGAATGCTCTGTCCCAGTTCGGCGATGCCGAGCCCCGACTTGCTGCTCACCACCTGCACCTGATCCTGCGCCAGGCCCAGCGCTGCGGCGAGGTCGCGCTCACGCGCGAGCCGCTGCGCGTGGGAGAACTTGTCGGCCTTGGTAAAGACGGCGAGCGTCGCCCGGTTGGCCCCGACCAGCAGCTCCTGCATGGCAAGGTCTTCCCGTGACGGCGGGTGCCGGAGGTCCAGCAGCCAGACCACCCCGGCCAGCCGTTCTCGCTTCTCCAGGTAATGGGCCAGCAGTTCCCGGTAGCGCCGGCGCTCGACCTGGCTCGCTCGGGCATAGCCGTAGCCTGGCAGGTCCACCAGATAGAACGCCGGAAGCTGGAAAACATTCACCATCGTGGTCTTGCCGGGGGTGGCGCTGACGCGCGCGAGCCCGGCCTTCCCGGTCAGGGCGTTGAGCAGGCTGGACTTGCCGACGTTGGATCGGCCGACGAATGCGATTTCGGGAAGTGGTGGATCGAGCGGGACGTCGGGATCGGGAAAGGAGCCGACGAACGTGGCCGGCAGCGCGCCCAGCGGCGACGTCACGCCTCGCGCTTGGCGCGGGGGCGTTCGGTGACGATCAGCGGCTGGGTGCCCTCGGTGACCGCCTCGCGGGTGATGATCACTTCACGGACATCGTCCCGTGTCGGCAGGTCGAACATGATGTCCGTCATGAGCGTCTCGAGGATGCTGCGAAGTCCCCGGGCGCCGGTGCCCCGCTTGAGCGCCTTTTCGGCGACGGCCCGCAGTGCCTCGGGATCGAACGTGAGGCCCACGTTCTCCAGCTCGAAGAGCTTCTTGTACTGCTTGGTGAGGGCGTTCTTGGGCTCGAGCAGGATGCGCACCAGGGCGTCTTCATCGAGCGACTGCAGCGGCACCGAGACCGGCAGGCGGCCCACCAGCTCGGGGATCAGCCCGAACCGCAGCAGGTCGTCCGGCTCGACGTCGGCAAAGGGATCCTGCTCGCTGATGCCATCGCGACCGCCCCGCTCGGCGTTGCTGAACCCGATCTGCTGCCGGCCGGTGCGCGCCTCGATGATCTTCTCGAGTCCGTCGAACGCGCCGCCGCAGATGAACAGGATGTCGCGGGTGTTGATCTGGATGTATTCCTGCTGGGGATGCTTGCGCCCGCCCTGCGGCGGCACGCTGGCGATGGTGCCTTCGAGGATCTTGAGCAGCGCCTGCTGGACACCCTCGCCCGAGACGTCGCGCGTGATGCTCGGGTTCTCGCTCTTCCGCGCGATCTTGTCGATTTCGTCGATGTAGACGATGCCGCGCTCGCACTCGGCCACGTTGAATTCGCCGGCCTGCAGCAGCCGGACGAGGATGTTCTCCACGTCCTCGCCCACGTAGCCCGCCTCGGTGAGCGTGGTGGCGTCGGCGATGGTGAAGGGAACATCGAGGATGCGGGCGAGGGTCTGGGCCAGCAGGGTCTTGCCCGTCCCGGTAGGACCGATCAGCAGGATATTGGACTTGTCGAGCTCGACGTCCGAATCCCGGCCGCTCTGGGCATTGATGCGCTTGTAGTGGTTGTAGACAGCAACCGCGAGGGTCCGCTTGGCGTTGTCTTGCCCGATCACGTACTGGTCCAGGACCTCCTTGAGCTCCAGCGGGGTCGGGACCTGGGTGATGTTATCCGCAACCTCGCGCTCTTCGTCCTCGGCGAGGATTTCATTGCAAAGGGTGATGCACTCGTTGCAAATGTAGACAGACGGGCCGGAAATGAACTTCCGGACCGAGTCCTTGCTCTTTCCGCAAAATGAGCAACGAAGGTGCTTATCGTTTGACATGGGCCCACTTGTGAAACAGGGTGTGGCTGACACTGCAAAAGGGGAGCCACCCATAAGGTGGCCCCCCGAGCAGGGTGGCGTCAAGTCTTGGGGATGAGCTCCCGCCGTGGCGTAAAGACACTGTCGATAAGGCCATAGGCCTTGGCCTCATCCGCGCTCATGAACCGGTCCCGGTCCATGTCCCGCTCGATCGTCTCGACCGGCTGCCCGGTGTGGTGGGCATACAGGTCGTTGAGCTTGGACCG
>DASSOW010000507.1:0-2097 GCA_035700175.1 Gemmatimonadales bacterium
TGACACGACCAGCGACCCGCGACCTTCGACCCGCGACCTTCGACCCGCGACCCGCGACCCGCGACCCGCGACCTGCGACCTGCGACCTGCGACCATTACGGTGTCACCACCACGCTATCCACGAAGAAATCCGTTGCGCCGAAGCAGTTGGTGGGCAGCCCCCGGTGCTCCTCGTAGAACACCAGCACCCGCTTCCCCACGGCCGGCCGCAGTGTTGTGACCAGGTCCTTGTCGCGTACGCTGAAGTGCCAGGTCTCCGGTGGGACACCGGGCGCCGAGGTGATCAGCAGCTCACCTTCGTGGGTCTTGCAGAGCCAGCCCCGATCCTCGAACACCTGCAGGTAACCCGCCTTGCTCCCCGTAGAGTAGGCGTAGTTGGCCATGATCGTGGTGTAGATCGCGAAGCCCAGCACGATGACGAGCAGGATGCTGAGCCAGATCAGCTCCAGCTTCCGCTTGAGCCGGCGGCGGCGCTCGGCCTTGGCGTCGGCAGTCGCAACAGGAGGTTCCTCGGCGGGCTCGGGCGACGGCGGCGGGGATTCGGGCGGAGGTGTCGTCATGCGACAATCATACCCTCACCCCGCCACCTCGGCGATACTGGGGATGATCCGGTCGGGCGCGATGCCGCTCGCCGTCACGGCGCCCTGGTTGAACTTGCCGGTCTCGACCAGCCAGCCGCGCATCCCGGCCGCCTGGGCGCCGCCAACATCGGAGCGCACATCGTCACCAACCATGATCACCTCGGCCGCCGTCATGCCATCGCCGAACGATGCCAGCACCTGGCGATAGAATTCGGCGCTCGGCTTGCCGGCCAGCACCGACTCCCGGCCGGTCGCATACTCGAGTGCGGCCACGTAGCCGCCGCAGTCCATGGTGAGCCTGACGCCATCGTGCCAGTAGCGGTCGCGTGACAGCGCCAGGAACTTCGCGCCCGCCATCAGGTGGGTGAAGGCTTCCTGCAGGAACGCGTCGGCCCATTCCCGGCCCAGGTCGCCCAGGACAATGGCGTCCACCGGACCGGACGCGGGCGACCCGGAGGTTCCGCCCACGAGGGTGAAGTCGGCGAGATCTTCCAGCGCCTCCCGCGGCACGAACGGTGCTGCCCTGCGGACACCGGCCCGTGCCAGCCAGGATGCGCCGGCGCGCGTGGCGGTGAAGATTTCCTCCGGTGCCACGTCGAGGCCGTAGCGTGCCAGGCGTTCGCCAATGAGACGTCGGGAACGGCTGGTGGTGTTGGAGACGCAACGGAACGGTATATCGGCGCGTCTCAACGCTGCCAGCACCCCGGCCGCGCCGGGAATGGCGGCATCACCCTGGTAGAGGGTGCCGTCCAGATCGAAACACCATGCCTTGGGAGCAGTCACGTGCGGGTTATTCCTGTCGTCGCCGTCATTCTTGCCGGATCACTCACCCACGCCCCGGCCGACTGGCCCTTTGCGGTGGGTGAGACGCTGCACTACGAGGCCAAGCTCGGCTACTTCCCGGCCGGCACCGCCGACATCCGGGTGGCGCGCACGGCCACCATGCGCGGCAAGTCGTCGGTGGTCTTTACCCTCAACGCAGCTGGCGGTCCCCCCGGACTCAAGTCGAGCTGGGCGCTCACCTCGTGGGTCGAGTCGTCGAAGTTCGCCTCGCTCCAGTTTCACCGCCACATGGATCTTGCGGGACGGGTGACCGACGAGCAATGGCAGATCCTGCCCGACTCGGCGCGTTATCGGCTGTCGGGCAGCGACCAGGATTTCACGGCGCCGGCGCACCCGATGGATGAACTCGCGCTGCTCTACTACATCCGCACCCTGCCGCTGGCGCCAGGCCAGTCGCGGGCGCTCCGCGGCTATTTCCGCAATGGCTTCAATCCCATCACGGTGTCCGTGCTGGGCAAGGAAATGGTCAAGGTGGGATCGGGTGCGTCGGTGCGCTGCCTGCACCTCATCGTTTCCGCGGCGGGGCGTCCATCGGAGCTCTGGATCACGGATGACGCGAGGCGCATCCCCGCCCGCGCTACGGTGCCGCTGCCGATCGGGGGGGCGACGCTGACGTGGGATGGGAGGGCGGGCTAGGCGGACGGGGCGGACGGGGCGGACGGGGCGGACGGGG
>DASSOW010000508.1:0-9288 GCA_035700175.1 Gemmatimonadales bacterium
GGCTGCGCATCAGCCCATCTCGCCCATCCAGCCCATCCTGCCCATCCTGCCCATCCTGGTCTCACATTGCACCTCCCCCACCGCTTCCCCGGTACGCACCTTGCTCCCTACCTTACCGAGCAGCAGTCCTATCTGATTCTGGCAGCGAGGTGTGCGTAGTGGCAGGAAAAGTCTTCGGTGCGGTAGCAGCCGCACTGCTCAGCGTGGGGATTCCTACATCAAGAACTGCAGCCGGCATCGAGCCGGGGACGGTGGCAGTCAGCGCCAGCGCCGATTCTGGTGCATCCGCCCTCTCCGATGAACTCGTGCATGCCGCAAGCGCCGCGGGGCTCAGCATCAGTGTGCTCGCGCTCGCCGTCGAGGCCCATGACCGTGTCGTGGCCGAGGGCCGCAGCGCCAGCCCGCTGCTCACCGTCATCGATTACAGCAAGCTCTCGCGTGAGAAGCGGCTCTGGGTGCTGGACCTCGATCGCGATTCCGTGCTGGCACACACCCTTGTCGCGCATGGCCGGAACAGCGGCGGCGACCGGGCCACTCATTTCTCCAATGCGGCCGGCAGCAACCAGACGAGCCTGGGTACATTCGTCACCGGCCGCACCTACGTCGGCGCCCACGGCCTGTCGCTCCGCCTTATCGGACTCGACCCCGGCGTCAATGACAACGCGCTGGCGCGCGCCATCGTGATCCACGCCGCTGACTACGTCAATCCCGACGTCGTCAAGACGCTGGGACGCCTCGGCCGCAGCCTCGGCTGCCCGGCGCTCTCGCCCGGCGAGGCACCGGAAATCATCGACCTGATCAAGGATGGGACGGTGGTTTTCGCCTTCGGCGGACAGCTAGACGGCTAGACGGCTAGACGGCTCGAAATCGAAGCTAAGAACCAGCCGTCCAGCCGTCTGTCCGTCCAGCCGCCTATCCCAGCACTTCCGCCAGTCCTGCGGTCCGCAGCAGGCGAGCATAGCGTGAATCGCGCGCCAGGCCGTGGTGATCATACGGAAAATCGGTGAGCACCCGGCGCAGGCGGCCTGGCCGGTTGTAGTAGCTTCGCTCCACCCAGTCCATCGCGCGGGTCCATTCGCCCAGTTCAGCGTGCAGGATGATGAGCCTGTCGGCCAGTTGCCGGCTGGTGCGCACTTCCGCAAATGGGTCCTCACGCCTGGCGCGCTCTTCCAGGGCAGCGATATCTCGCCTGAGGTCGCGCTCCCGCGCTTCGGGCCAGCCGAGCTCGGCGGTTTCGTTCATCAGCAGGGCAGCGCGCTCGTGTTCGCCTCGGACGCCCAGCAGCATGCGGCGCGCGTCGAGCGCTTCGTCGTGGCGGCCGGCGCGGTGGCAGCTCATTTCCAGCCGCTCGAGCGCGGCGTCGTAGCCGGGTGCCAGGCGGAGCGCCTCGCGCAACGGCGTGATGGATTCGTCGTACCGGCCGAGCGCCATCAGGATGTCCCCCAGTCCCACGCGCTGGAACGCGGCGCGCGGCGCGAGGTCGGCGGCGATCCGCATCTGCTCGAGCGCCTCGGTCAGTCGGCCGGCGATCTTGAGCCACACCGCATAGAAGCGCCGCCCGAAAGAGTCGCCCGGTGCCAGCTCGACACCACGCCGCAGTTCGCGTCCCGCTTCCTCGAAGTCATCCTCCCAGTACAGGAAATGCACGCCCAGCGTGCTGTGCACCTCGCCGAGGTTGTCGTCGAGGGCGAGCGCGCCGAAGAGCAGCTCCCTGACGCGGCGGAACCCTTCTTCCCGATCGACGAAACCGCGTGCAGCCTGGGTCATGACCACACCGGCGAGCTGGGTCATTGCCTCGGAGCTGGAGGGCATGAGGTCGCACGCCTTCTCGAGATAGACCCGGGCCATCTCCAGGCGGGGGCGGGTGGCCTCACCACCTAGCGTGGCGTTGGTGCTGAGCTCGCGGCCCTTGGCGATGAGCTGGGCCACATCCTCGGGCAGCTCGCGGCGAGGCTTGAGCGTGGGCGACACCGCGCGGGCAATGGTGCTGATGTGCTCGGCTGAGTTGTGCAGCTCGCGCAGCACATCGAGCACCGCCGCCGCGCTGGCTGGACGTGCCTCGGGAGCCTTGGCCATGAGATCGCGGCAGAGTCCGTCGAGCCGGTGATCCAGCTCTGGCCGGATTGCGCGGACCGAAGGAATGGGTGCGAGCACGTGTGCGGCGAGGAGCGCAGCCGAGTTCTGCGCAGTGTAGGGCGGCTTGCCAGTGAGGAGCTCGTACGCCACACAGCCCATGCTGTACAGGTCGGCCCGGCCATCGGGGCGTTCCCCTGACGCCTGCTCGGGACTCATGTACGACGACGTGCCCAGCACCAGCCCCGTACGCGTCAGCTCACCCGTCGTGGTCTCGGTGTTGAGGGCTATGCCGAAATCCGCGAGGATGGCCCGGCCGCCGTGCCAGAAGACGTTCTCCGGCTTGAGGTCGCGGTGCACCACGCCCATGCCGTGGGAGTATGCCAGCGCCTCGGACAGGTCGGACAGGATGTGAATGACGTCGGACGGTGGGAGCGGGCCGTTGCTGGCCAGCCGCTCACGCAGGGTACCGCCGTTCAGGAATGGCATCACGTAGAAGAGCGAGCCATCGCTTTCGCCGGAATCGAAGAGGGGAACGATGTTGGGGTGGACCAGCCGGGCGGTGAGGTGAATTTCGCGATGGAACCGGTCCGACCCGATGGCGGAGGAGACTTCGGCCGAGAGCAGCTTGATGGCAACGGGGCGATCCAGCAGCTCATCGTGGGCCAGGAATACCGTGCCCATTCCTCCGCGGCCGAGCTCGCGCTCGATGTCGAAGCGATCGGAGAGCACGTGGATGCCTCAAGGCTGGGGACGGTCGGATCCGGAGTACCGGTTGCACTGTGAAGGTATGGGGCGATAGCGGGATGGCAAGGTGGCTGCGGGTCGTGGATCGTGGGTAGCGAGAGTAACTGGCAGGAGCCAGCAGCCAATAGCCGGCAGCCGTTGACCCTCGACCGTTGACCCTCGACCGTTGACCGTCGACTATCCTCCCCATGTCCCGTCACCCGCCGCTCGTGCTGGCCCTGCTCGCCCTGCTCGCCCTGCCGCTCGCCGCCCAGGTGCCCGACTCTGTGGTCCCGACCCTGCCTGACATCACGGTGGTGACGCGCGCGCCCGCGCCGCCCAGCCTGTTGCCGCGCGCGCTGGGAGTGCTGGACTCGGTGGCCCTGCGCCGAGGCCGCGTGGGCACCGGATTGGCAGAAACACTGAACGAACTTCCTGGTGTCTTTGCCGCCGATCGTGGCACCTTTGCGCTCGACCAGCGTGTCTCGATCCGTGGAGCCGGCAGCCGAGCGGCGTTCGGCACCCGGGGCGTCACGGTGCTGCTGGACGGCGTTCCGCAGACGCTGCCGGATGGGCAGAGCCAGCTCACCAACGTAGACCTCACCGCCATCGACCGGGTCGAGGTGCTGCGGGGCTCATCCTCCGCCCTCTATGGCAACGGCGCTGGTGGAGTGGTAAGCCTCACCTCTGCCCGCGCGGCCGATGCGCCGCTGGCCGGACGAGCGCGGATCGTTGGCGGTGCATTTGGCCTCCTCACGTGGAACGGCTGGGGCAGCGCCCGCCATGGCCCGCTGAGCGGCACGGCGTCACTCTCGCGCACGACGCTCGACGGGTTCCGGGAGCACAGCGCGGCCGATCTCCGGCAGCTGGGCCTCTCCGGCGCCTATGATGGCGCGGCCACCCGGCTGGCCCTGCATTTCAGCGCAGCCGATGATCCCCGGGCCGACAATCCCGGCGCCCTCACACCGGCGGAGTATGCGGCCCAGCGTGATGCAGCAGCACCCAACAACCTCCTCCGCAACGCGGGCAAGGACGTCACCCAGCAGCAGCTCTCAGTGCAGCTGGCCCACAACGATACGCACGGCAACAGTCTTGAGCTCACGACGTTCGGACTGCGCCGCAACCTGCGGAACCCGCTTGCCAGCAACACTCTCGTTTCCATCGGACGGCGGGTCGGCGGCGTGCGGGCCCTGGCCACCCATCATCCGGCCGCTTCCTCTCTGCCCGTGATCTCGCTGGGCGCCGACGCGCAGTGGCTGCGCGACGACCGGCGCAATGTGACGCCGAACGCCGGCACGCCGAACGACACGACGCTTAACCAGCTGGAGTACGTCACCGAGATCGGACCCTTTGCCCGGGCCACATGGACCCCGGCGCCATCCTGGCTGCTCGAAGCAGGGCTGCGCTATGACCTGGTGAAGTTCCGGGTACGCGATCGCCTGCTGGCCGACGGCCGGGACGACTCCGGCCGCCGCAGCATGAGCGCCTGGAGCGGCAGCGGAGGAGTGAGCCGAGTGGTGGCGCGATGGCTGGTGCCGTACGCCAACGTCACCACCTCGTATGAGACGCCAACCACCACGGAGCTCGCGGTCCAGCAGACTGGTGCCGGCGGATTCAACCAGGAGCTCGGTCCCCAGCGAACCACCACCCTGGAGCTTGGTGCCCGCGGCGCGACTGATCGCCTGCAGTGGTCAGTGGCCGTCTATCAGGCGCGGATTCGCGATGCCATCGTACCGTTCGAGGAGAGCGACGGCCGCTCCTTCCATGCCAACGCGGGGCGTATCCGGAACCGCGGGCTCGAGGCGTCGGCGTCAGTGCGGCTGCTGCCGCATTGGACTGCGCAGGCAGCATGGACCTGGTCCGACTATCGCTTTACGGACTACAAGCTGGTCACGGGAAGCGACACCACCAGGCTCGACGGCCATCGGCTGGCCGGCCTGCCAAGGTCGGCCCTCCACATGGGGATCCGTGGTACGCTGGGCTATGCCTGGGTAGCACTGGACCAGAGTGTCGCTAGCAGCGTCTGGGGTGATGACGATAATACGATTCCTGTCGACGGCTGGCAGGTAACCGATTTCCGCGCCGGCGCCTCGCTCACCCTGGGTGCCACGCAGCTCTCCCCCTTTGTCGGCGTCAACAATCTCTGGAATGCCCGTTACGTGGGTTCGGTGACCATCAATGGTGCTGGCGGCCGGGTGCTGGAGCCGTCGCCGGGGAGGAATGTGTATGTGGGATTGGAGCTGGGAGCTGGGAGCTGAGAGCTGTGCGCTGTGCGCTGTGCGCTGTGCGCTGTGCGCATTAGCTTCCTGAGCCCCAAGCCCCAAGCCCCAAGCCCCAAGCCCCAAGCCCTAAGCCCAAAGCCTATGCTCTTCGTCGACAACCACGATGTCACCGACGCCCGGCTCAACCTGGCGCTCGAGGAATACGTCCTCCGCAACAAGATGACCGAGGAGGACGTGCTCCTCTTCTACGTCAACAGTCCTTCCATCATCATCGGCCGGAACCAGAACACCATCGAGGAAATCGATTCCGACGTGGTGGCCGAGCGGGGGATCCGCGTGGTGCGGCGGATTTCGGGCGGCGGCGCGGTCTATCACGACCTCGGCAACCTCAACTTCTCGTTCATGACCCGGGACGTGCACGGCCGCTTCAACCGCTACGACACGTTCAATGGGCCGGTGGTGGATGTGCTCCGGCAGCTCGGCGTACCCGCTGAGCTGAGCGGGCGGAATGACATCCTGGCAGGCGGAAGGAAGATCTCGGGCAATGCGCAGTTCGCCAGCGCCGGCCGGATGTTCAGCCACGGGACGCTGCTGCTCGACGCCAACCTCGACGATGTCACCGCTGCGCTTCGCCCCAAGCCGGGCAAGCTGGAATCGAAGGCCATGAAATCGGTGCGAAGCCGGGTGGCCAATATCAGCGAATTTCTTTCCGCGCCGCTCGACGTGCGGGAACTGCGCGAGCTGATCATCGAGCGCATCTTCGGCACCCGCGACCGAAGCCGGATGACGATGCTCATGCTGAGCGACGAGGATCGCGAAGGGGTGCAGAAGCTCGCCGCGGAACGCTACGACAACTGGGACTGGAACTACGGCCAGAGCCCGCCCAGCAATCTCCAGCGGGCCATGCGTTTCCCGGGCGGCGAGATCGACATGCGGGTCGACCTGCAGGAGGGCCGAATCGCCGCGATCCGGCTGTTTGGCGACTACATGGGCAGCGGCGACGTGTCGGAAGTGGAGCAGCGGCTGGTCGGGTTGCCCTATGACCGGGATGCCATCGTTGCCGCGCTCAGCGACATGGCGCTGGAGGAGTATTTCGGGAAGATCGCGCGGGAGGAGGTGCTGAGGGTGGTGGTTCCTTAAGGGCATGGGGCGTGGGGCGTGGGGCGTGGGGCCTCATGCCCCACATCCCACGCCTCATGCCCTGTACGTCAACTCCCCCTGCACCACTCGCGCCGCCGAGGTCCATGGGTGCTCCACCAGCTTGCCTGGCGCCATGATGTGCAGGACCTCGAAACCCGCCCATTTCATCGCATCGGCGATCATGCTGCGGTGGCAGCGCCACCAGACCGCCTCGGCGCACATGATGACCGTGGGGACAGCGCACGCAATGTTGGCCAGCTCGTCGAGAGCCTCCGCGAATTCTTCGGTTTCCATGTAGTCGGCGTAGCCACGGAATGCCGGGTGCCGCCAGGCGGTGTTGACCGAATCGGGTGAGACCTTGCGGCGTCCGCCGAGGCCGGGCATCCAATGGTACTCGATCCCGGCCTGCCCGAGACTTCCCTGCAGCGCGTCCTTGCCGAATTGCGGCACCCGGCGGGAGCCGGGAATGCTCCGCACGTCAGCCAGCAGCTCGATCTCATGCTCCTCAAGGAGCGCCAGGAATTCCTCGATGGAGCGGGTGGAATGGCCGATGGTGAAGAGCGTGAAAGGCATGGGGGAAGATAGTCGCTGGCTGCTGGCTGCTGGTCGACCAGGCCAACAATCACGCCGGGTACTGCGTACATCAAATCGCCAGCAGCCAGCAGCCAGCAGCCAGCAGCCAGCAGCCAGCAGCCAGCAGCCAGCAGCCAGCGACCGTAGACCGTAGACCGTCGACCCCTTACACTCCCTCCACCCCCACGTCCACCGGATCTGCCCCATGCGCACCTTGCTGTCCAGCGCCGCAGCCGCCGCGCTCCTGCTCGTTGCCCCGCCGCTCTCGGCGCAGGGCTCCTTCACCTCCGACCCCGTGCTCCAGCGCATCTGGAAC
The DNA here is from genome assembly GCA_035700175.1 of Gemmatimonadales bacterium. GTDB lineage: Bacteria > Gemmatimonadota > Gemmatimonadetes > Gemmatimonadales > GWC2-71-9 > CAMLHP01. Next base: position 7,051 of record DASSOW010000508.1, read on the forward strand.
ATCGGGATGGACAGTTCGCATACCGACGCTCTCGCACGCACCCTGTTCGATTCCCTCGGGCCCCGGCTCACCGGTTCGCCCGACCAGCGGCGCGCTAACGACTGGCTGGTCAAGATGTACAAGTCCTGGGGCATCGACGCGCGCAACGAGCAGTACGGCACCTGGCGCGGCTGGCGGCGCGGCTACTCGCACATTGACCTCGTGTCGCCGCGGGTCCGAACGCTCGAAGGGTTGATGCTTGCGTGGAGCCCCGGCACCGGCAAGAAGGATCTCACGGCCGGCACCATCATCCTGCCGCGCTTCAAGGACTCGACCGAGTTCGTAAAGTGGCTGCCCCAGGCCAAGGGCAAGTTTGTCCTCGTGGCGCCCGGCCGGCAGACCTGCCGTCCGGTGGATGACTGGCGGGAGAACGCGACGCCCGAGTCGCTCAAGCGCATGATGGCGCATCGCGATTCCCTGCTCGACGAATGGCGCGACCGGATTGCCGCCACCGGATACAGCCTGGCGCTGGGCACCGGCTCGCTCGGGCTGCGGATGGAAAAGGCGGGTGTCGCCGGCTTCCTGACGTCCCGGCCCAAGGATGGCTGGGGCACCATCGAAGTGTTCGAGACCTACGATACGATCGCCCCGGCGGTGGGACTGAGCTGCGAAGACTACGGCCTCGTCTACCGACTCACCGAGGACGGACGCAATCCGCAGGTCCGCATGAACCTCGACGCCCAGCTGCTGGGCGAGCAGCCGGTGTTCAACACGATCGCCACCATCCCGGGCTCCAGCAAGAAGGATGAGTACGTGATGCTGTCGGCCCACTTCGATTCGTGGGACGGTTCGTCCGGGGCCACCGACAACGGCACCGGCACCCTCACGATGATGGAGGCGATGCGCATCCTCAAGCTGGTGTATCCACATCCCAAGCGCACCATCCTGGTGGGACACTGGAGCAGCGAAGAAGAAGGACTGGTCGGCTCACGCGCCTTCACCGAGGACCATCCGGAAGTCGTGCAGGGGCTGCAGGTACTCCTGAACCAGGACAACGGAACCGGGCGGATCGTGCGGGCGAGTGGGGGCGGCCTGCCCGACGCGGGGGCGCACCTCCAGAAGTGGATCGACATGCTGCCGCCGCTCTACAAGGAGCAGATCAACTTTGGCGGCGCCGGCCTGCCGGGTGGCGGCGGCAGTGACCACGCCTCCTTCTCCTGCTACGGCGCGCCGGCGGTCGAGCTCGGTGGTCTCGGCTGGGACTACGGGAACTACACCTGGCACACCAACCGCGACACCTATGACAAGGTGGTCTTCGACGACCTCAAGTCGAATGCCACGCTGTTCGCCATGCTGGCGTATCTCGCATCGGAGTCACCAGACAAGATTTCGCGGGAACGGGTGGACCTGAAGGCCCTGGCCGCGGCGCGCGAAGCGCTGGCCGATTCCGCCCGGGCCAACCCGGCCGACTCGGCGCTGGCACGCCGGGCTGGCATCGGCAATCGCTTCCGCCGCCTCCCGACCGAATGGCCAGCATGCCAGAAGGCGCCGAGGAGCACGAATCCGAGGCTGAGGTGAGTCATAAGTCGTAAGTCGTATGTCGTATGTCGTAAGAGATGCCTCATCCTGAGCGCAGCGAAGGATCTACTCGCCTTGTTCGGAACAAGGTAAGTAGATCCTTCGTTCGTCACGCTCCCTTACGACTTACGACTTGCGGCTTACGACTCTACTCCAGTTTCCGAATCTTCACATTCCTCAGCATCAGCCGTCCGTTATGGTCTCCCTGCACCGCAATCACGCCGCTCGGAAGTTTTCCGTAGTCCGGCCACTCCGCGAACTTGCTCTCCTTGACCTTGGCCTTCCAGTCATCACTGCCGAGGACGTAGGAGACCAGCAGGGTGCCATTGAGCCAGTGCTGCACGCTGTCGCCCTTGACCACGATACGCGCGGTATTCCACTCGCCCAGCGGGTTGAGGTGACCGGCCGGTGAGGGATAGAGCCCGTAATCAGCGCCGGCTGACGTGAGCCGGCTCGCACCGTCAGGTGCGTTGGCATCGTCGAGCAGCTGATACTCCGGCGCCGTCCAGTAGACATGCTCGTACTCTTCATTGCCGCGGTAGAAGATGCCGGCGTTCCCGCCCTTCGTAAGCTGCCAGTCCATAATCAGCTCGAAGTTGTCGAACGTATCGCGGGTGACGATGTCCTCCGCGCTCGAATCCTTGATGATCGCTCCACTGTCCACCCGCCAGCCCACCGGCG
>DASSOW010000509.1:0-5237 GCA_035700175.1 Gemmatimonadales bacterium
AGGTCATCGGAGAGCTCGGCCGCGAGCTGCTGGAAGAGCGGGACATCGATCCGGATCCCTTCCCACTCCATGTCGGCAATGACCGGCACCAGCGGCATCTCGATCTGCTCGAGCACCCGCGTCATCCCGGTCTTTTCCAACGTAGGCGCGAAGAAGTCGCGGAGCGCGAGCACCGTGGTGCTGTCGGCGCCGCAGTAGTCGGCCGCGATCTCCACGGCGACGCAGGCAAAGGGAATTTCGGCCTTCCCCTTCCCCACCAGCTCCCGGTACGTGCGCATCGTGATGCCCAGGTGCTCGAGCGCCAGCGTGTCGATGGCGTGTGAGCGCCGGCCCGGGTCGATCACGAAGCTCGCGAGCATCGAATCGTAGGTTACGCCGCGCACCGTGACCCCAGCCCGCCGCAGGACCTCCATGTCATACTTCACGTTGTGCCCCGCCTTGGGCACCGAGGGATCGGAGAGCAGGCCGCGAACGCCGGCAAGAGCGGGATCGCTGATGGACGGGAGGTTGCAAACCGGCGCCGGGGCCGCGAGGTCGCCCGGTGGCGGCTGGTGGCCAAAGGGGAGATACCACGCCTCGGTGGGACTGATCGCGAGGGAGAGCCCGATCAGCTCGGCGTCGCGAGGCGAGAGTGATGACGTCTCCGTGTCAAAGGCAACGATGGGCGCGGCACGCAGCCGCTCCACGATCGGTGGGAGTTCGGCGGGATCGGTGATGATGCCGACCACCGTCGCCTCGGCGGCGGCAGCAGAAACGTCCGCAGATTGCGCAGATGGTTCCCCATCCATCTGCGAAATCGGCGAAATCTGCGGACTGAATCGCTTGACCAGCGAATAGAATTCGAGCTCGGTGAGAAGCGGAATGAGCGCGGCGACATCCGCGTCCTCGAGCGCCATGGCTGGGAGGTCAAACTCCACCGGTACGTCGCGCATGATGGTCACCAGCTCGCGCGAGAGCCGGGCATTGTCGGCATTGGCGAGCAGGGCCTCGCGCGGGCGCTTGCCGCTGATGTCGGCGGCGTGGGCCAGGATCTCGTCGAGGTTGCCGTATTCCTGCAGCAGCTTCTGCGCGGTCTTCTCGCCCACGCCCTTCACGCCCGGGACATTGTCGCTGGTGTCGCCCACGAGGGCCAGATAATCGATGACCTGTGAGGGTGGGACGCCGAGGCGCTCCGAGCCGTTCGACTCATCGACCCAGACCTCGTCCACGCCAGCAGGGCCGCCGCGGCCGGGATTGAGCAGCGAAATACCGGGGCCGATCAGTTGGTAGAAGTCCTTGTCGCCGGAGACGATCACGGCATCCACGTTGTGTTCCGGGAGGGCACGGGTGGCGAGCGTGCCGATCACGTCGTCGGCCTCGTAGCCGGGTACGCCGACCAGCGGGATGCGGAAGGCAGCGAGCAGCTGGGTCACGCGCTGGAGGGCGCTGTCGAAGTCGGCCTGCAGCTCCTCATCCAGCTTGTCGCGGGTGGACTTGTACTCCGGGTAGCGCTCCTCGCGGAACGAGGTGCCCATGTCGTGCACCCAGGCGAGATAGTCGGGCTTGTACTTCTCGCGGAGCCGCAGCAGGAAGTTCACCACGCCCCACACGGCCGACGTGTTTTCGCCCCGGGCGGTGCGGAGCGGACGCGCGATCATGGCAAAGAACGCGCGGTAGATCAGCGCGTAGCCGTCGATGAGGTAGAGGCGAGGGCGGCGTTCGGGCATGGCGTAAGATAGGCGGACGAGGCGGGCTAGGCGGACGAGGCGGACGAGGCGGACGAGGCGGACGAGGCGGACGAGGCATCCCGAAGCTCACCCATGGGCACCAGTCCGTCCAGTCCGTCCAGTCCGTCAAGTCCGCCCTGTCCGTCCAGTCCGCCCTGTCCGCCCTGTCCGCCCTGCCCTACTCTCTCCTCAACCTCTCCAGCACCCGCATGAAATCCGCCCGGGAGCCGGGGTCGAGCCGATAGCGGCCGAAGCCGTTCTCGTCTACGAAGTAGAGCGCCAGGCGGAGGTTGGTGTAGACCCACTCCAGTACCCTGCCCCCCACCTGGCCCGGCTGGGTCTCGAACGATTCGTCCGGCTCGCCGAGGGCGACGTACACCTCGCCGCGGTCGGTGCGCCAGCCCTCGATGCCTTCGGTCTTGAAGCGCTGGTTGGCGATCGCGATGCGGGTGAAATAGGCGTTGAACGCCTCGTTCTCCGGCGTCGAGGGATCGGGATCGGTCTCGTGCCAGAACTTGACCCACATCGCCGGCCGTTCGGGGGCCGGCGCCTTCTTGATGGAATCGATCGCCGCCTGGCGGCCGAAGTAGCGCAGCAGGTCGGCGATGTCGTCGTAATTGGCCACCACCCACGCCTGCGAGAAAGCCACGACGGCAGTGGTCGACTTCCCGGTGGCGCTGTCGCCGATGGCGATCGTCATGGGACCGAGCGCCGTGCTGTCAGGATGCAGCTTGAGCACCTGGCTCTCCACCGGCCGGCCGCCCTGGAACTGGACGGTCCCGGAGAAGACGAGACTGTCGTCTTCATTGGTCATGGTGATTGGCAGCGTTGTCGGGCCCGGGAAATTGTAGCCCTCGACGTAGGCCAGCAGGCTGTCGCCGCCAAAGAGCACCGAGCCGCGGGGATTGAGCACCAGCGCCAGCGTGTCGTCGAGACTTCCCCGCCCTCGCACCGCGTAGACCAGGAGCGGCGCGGTATAGGTCCCTGCCCCGAACCCCGGCACCGTCTCGCCCTGCTCCACGCTACCGGCATTGCCGGTGGCCGGATCGCGGAGCGCGGCCTTGAGGGTGTAGTCGCCGGGCGGCAGCAGGAAGCTCTGCTGGAAGAGGATGCTCTCGTCCGAGCGCTGGGTTTCCTTGAATGAGGCGACCCGCACCGTCTCCTGCCGGCTCACCGAGACCGGCGCGGCGCCGGCCCGGCTGAAGCCCAGGTCCACCGTGTAGCGCGCCACGAAGCCGTCGCCTTCCCGCTGGAAGCCGAGCATGCTGTTCTGGAGCGAGATCCCGACGACAGCGATGGTCGAGTCGCGCGGGCCGGCGGCATAGGCCACGCTGCCGACCCATCGCATCGTTCCCGAGGGCGACAGCCGGCCGATGCGACGGTAGAAGGTCTGGGTATCGAGCAGGTCCGACAGTGTCTCGGACGTGGACTTCGGTTCGGTATCGGTGCCAACGCGCTTCCAGCTGCCGCATGAAGGCAGGGCAAGCAGGGCGAGAAGGGCGGCAGTAATGGAGCGACGGCACATGGTGGAGCTCCGATCATGAGTCACAAGTCGCAAGTCGCAGGTCGCGGTCGCAGGGCAGGTGCGTGCGACCTGTGACCTGTGACCTGCGTCCCTCTTCTTGCCGGCCCTTCAATTTCCCGCTAGCTTGGCAAGCCGATGTCCTCTACCGACAATCACCTTGGCCGCACCATTGCGGGATACCGCCTCGTCAAGCACATCGGCGAGGGGGGCACGGCCACGGTGTACCGCGCGGAGCATCCGGAGCGGGGCACGGCGGCGGTGAAGGTGCTGCGTCCCCGGCTGGCGCAGGACCCGGTGGCCATCAAGCGCTTCCTCCGCGAGGCGGAGTACGGCAAGCGCGTGGTGCACCCAAAGATTGTCCGGACGTTCGATTATGGCGAGTCCGAGGGGGTGCACTACCTCGCGCTCGAGTGGGCCGAAGGGGAGCCGCTGGCCAACTTCATCCAGCGGGCCGGCAGCGTGGCGCCGGCGCTGGCGGCCACGATCGTGGAACAGATCGGCGCGGCGCTGGGTGCGGCGCACAAGGCCGGCATCATCCATCGAGACCTCAAACCCGCCAACATCATGTACAACCCCGCGACCCAGGAAGCCAAGCTCCTGGACTTTGGCATTGCGCGGGACGCCGAGGTGAGCCCCGAAGAGCGGCTTACCCGGGCGGGCTTCTTTGTGGGGACGCTCCAGTACGTGGCCCCAGAGACACTGTCGGGCGAGCTGGTGGGCGAGCAGGCCGATGTCTACAGCCTGGCGACCATCGCCTACTACCTGCTGACCGGGGTACTGCCGTTCACGGGCAGGAACCCACGGGAGTTGTTCCAGCAACTACTACAGGAAAACCCCATCGCGCTGAATCAGGCGGTGAAGGGGATGAAGTTTTCGCCTGCGGTGGAGACGGTTGTCATGAAGGGGCTGGCACGCGACCGCGACCAGCGCTACCGGACGGTGGACGACTTCACCTCGGCCTTCTGCAGCGCGGCCCGGGACGACAAGGTCAAGAAGGGCGGGTTCCTCTCGTCCATCTTCGGCAAGGGCTGATGGGGCTCGCCGAGGACCAGGCCCGCCTCAGGGCGCTGCTCCTGGAACGCAGTGTCAAGCACGGCTCCTTCACGCTGGCCTCGGGCCAGACCTCCAGCTACTACATCGACTGCCGGCTGACCACGATGAGCGCCGAGGGCCAGGTGCTGACCGGGAAGCTGGGCCTGGGCGCCATCCGCGGGGCAGGGTGGGCGCCTGACGCCATCGGCGGCCTCACCATGGGTGCCGACCCGGTGGCTTATGCCATTGCGGCTGCAAGTTTTGGCAGTCCGCCGGCGGTGGACGCCTTCAGCGTGCGGAAAACCCCCAAGGAGCACGGGACCGGCCGGCTGATCGAGGGCAACTTTAGTCGGGGGTCGAAGGTCGTGGTGGTCGAGGATGTCATCACCTCGGGTGGCTCGGCGCTCCGGGCTGTGGACGCCGTCCGGGACGAGGGCGGGGAAGTCCTGGGCGTCCTGGCCGTAGTGGACCGGCAAGGGGAGGGCAGGGGCCGGATCGAGGCGGCGGGGGTGCCGGTGGTAGTGCTGGAGACAGCCGGGGGGCTCGGGCTGGTCTAGGAGCGCGACGCGGGGCGCCCAGTAAGGGCGGGTCTCAGACCCGCCCCCCACTTGCCCGCTGCGTGAGCCCGCCATGGTCTCACGCGCTACTCTCCGCAGAGAGAATCACGAAAGCACGAAAGACACGAAAGCACGAAAGGTGTAAAGACGATCATCCTCTCGTCATCCGGGGTGCGCATCTCGGGAGAGATGGTCGGGGCGCACACGAAAACACGAAAGCACGAAAGGGACTCAGATCTTCGGTCGTCTGTCCTCGAAAGCACATCACTCAGACATCCAGTTAATGAAGCGCGATCGACAACTGAAAGCCTGCGACTGATGCCCTTTCGTGCTTTCGTGTCTTTCGTGTCTTTCGTGCCTTTCGTGCTTTCGTGATTCCGTTGTCATGACGCCGTAATGCCCCTGTCGGAGCCCCGA